>DASTXF010000001.1:0-6912 GCA_035765615.1 Minisyncoccota bacterium
GTCCGCGGCCTTTGTTTTATGCTGCCTTAATCAGCGCCGATTGAGAGCGCTTATGACAGCGCGAAGAGAAGCTGTTTCGATGCTCGGATCGATGCCCGCTCCCCACCGCACGCCCCCGTCAGGAAATCGAAGAGAAACGTACGCGATGGCGCTCGCCTCCGATCCTTGACCAAGGGCATGCTCGTGATAATCGAGCACCTGCGCCTCAACACCGGCGGTTCGCAAAGCATCCATGAATGCCGCGACCGGGCCATTGCCGCTTCCCGAAACATCGAACGGTGATCCATTCCGCGACAGCGTTCCGCGGAACCAAAAGACGTCCGCATCGTTTCCGGCATGGAAGCCGAGAAGCGCGTACGGAGCCTGGCGGTCGATATATTCCCGACGAAACATCGCCTCGAGGTCGAAAGCCCGCGCTTCCTTGCCCAGCCGGTCGATGAGGTCGTTTGCGATCGGCCCGAATTCGCGCTGCATTTCCTTGGGAAGGCAAATGCCGCATTCGGTCTCGAGGATGTATGCCACGCCTCCCTTGCCCGATTGGCCGTTTACCCGGATCACTTCCGCGTATGTCCGGCCAACGTCTTCAGGGTCGATGGTGAGGTACGGCACGTCCCAGACAGGATTCTGGATGCTTTGGAGGGCCTTTTTCCGCGCCATGAAGCCTTTTCGAATGGCATCCTGATGCGATCCGGAGAATGCCGTGAATACGAGCTCCCCGGCATACGGCTGCCGCGGCGGCACCTCCATGCCGGTGCACGCTTCATACTCCGCACGAATGCGATCGAGATCGGAAAAATCCAACCCTGAATCGATTCCTTGCATATGCATGTTGAGCGCCACCGTCACGATATCGAGATTTCCCGTCCGCTCGCCATTCCCGAAGAGCGTGCCTTCGACCCGTTCCGCCCCCGCGAGGAGAGCAAGCTCGGTCGCCGCCACGCCCGTACCGCGGTCGTTATGGGTATGGACCGACAGGGTGAAGCTGTCACGCCTGCTTATGGAGCGAGAAAACAGTTCGATCTGGTCGGCATACACGTTCGGCATGGCCACCTCAACCGTATCCGGCAGGTTGATGATCATCTTTTTGGCCGAAGTCGGCTTCCAGATGTCCATCACCGCTTCGCAGATTTCCACGGAGAATTCGACTTCGGTCGCCGAAAAACTCTCCGGAGAATATTCGAGGGTGAGATCGGTTCCCGAGAGGAGTTCTACGGAAAGATCCGCCACCCGTTTCGCCCCGTCCGTCGCAATGCGCACGATATCCGGCTTTTCAAGGCCGAAGACGATGCGCCGCTGCGAGGGCGAGGTCGAATTGTAGAGATGGATAACCGCTTTCTTTGCCCCAACGAGGGACTCCACCGTCTTTTTGATGAGGTTTTCCTTGGCCTGAACGAGAACCTGAATGGTCACGTCGTCCGGAACAAGGCCTTCCCCGATAAGACGGCGGACGAATTCGAATTCCGTCGGATTCGACGACGGAAAGCCGATTTCAATCTCCTTAAAGCCGCACCGAACGAGTTCCGCAAACATGCGGAGCTTTTTCTCGACCGTCATAGGCACCGGGAGCGCCTGATTGCCGTCGCGCAGATCGACGCTTGCCCAGATAGGCGCGCATTTGATCCGCTTGCCCGGCCACGTCCGATCGGGTAAATCGATCGGCGGAAACGGGACATATTTGCCTTTCGCTTTCGTGTTCATATTCGTTACAAAGAACAGTTCCGGTTGCTTTGTCTTGCGCTGCAAAACAAAACCAGCTCTTCAGGGTGAAGAGCTGGCTTGTACGTACCTATTTTCTTAGCTAGACACAAGCAAAATCTCCACCGTTTTTCCGGAGGCTAAGAAGGTTGAGGAGATTATTGCTTATGATTTTCATCGCTCGATTATGGTATGCCAATTCTCATAGGGCGTCAAATGGCCGGATAACAAAAAGCCGGCTCCCGTGAGCCGGCTTTGAAAATTCCCAAACGATCAGTAGCTGTCGGATGCGCCTCCGCCTCCGGAGTCACCGCCTCCGCCGCTCCAGCCGCCGGAATCGGAAGAAGATGAACCGTCTCCTCCCCACGATCCGTCCGAGCCGGAAGCCATACCATCGAGGATCGGCCGCATTAACGCGCCAACCACAAGACCGATGACTGCCCAGACGACGACTGCCATGAGTCCGCCCCAGCCAAAGAGGCCGAGAAGAACCCCTGACACGCCGCCTGCCACCGTTCCGAACTTCATTCCCATGCACGCGAACACGAAGGTTATGATGCCGAAGAGCATCATGAGCGCGAGCTGCGAGTTCGTGAAGAGCGCGGGCGCTCCGGAAGCTTGCGCTCCCGGACTCGCCTTATACTCGCCTTTCACGGCAAGGAGAATGCTCGCGACCGTCTGCCGAAGGCCGGCGTAATAATTGCCTGCTTTCAGATTCGGTCCGAGTTCCCGGTGGAGGATGTTGAAGCATACGGCGTCGGTGAGCTTGCCCTCGAGGCCATATCCGACGTGAATGCGCATCTTGCGCTCCGCCGGAGCCCAGACGATGAGGACACCGTTGTCGAGCTTTTTCTGACCAAGCTTCCAGGTCGTGAATACGCGCTGCGCGTAATCCTCGATCGAGTCGCCCTCGAGGGACGGCACGATAAGGATGGCGATCTGGTTCGAGCTTTGGGCTTCGGCATTGGCGAGCATTGTTTCGAGGTTCGCCTTCTCCGAATCCGTAAGCTTCCCGGCGTAATCGTTCACGCGCGCGGTAAGCGCGGGGACGGAAGGCGCGGCGGCGGTCGCCGCCGCGCCAATTCCCCAGACCATCACGGCGATAAACGCCGTGCGAATCATGCGATTCATGTCGCTCCTTAGAATTTAACCTGCGGAGCGGAATCGCTGCCCTGCTTGGCCTCGAAGTACGGGAATACCTCGAAGCCATTCCGGCGAGCGATGATCGACGTGAAGAATCCTTGCACGTCGGTGTTGTAGGTCTGGATCGCTTTTTGATTGCGCCCCCGCTCGACAGCGATCCGATTCTCGGTGCCTTCGAGCTGGCTTTGGAGCGTCAGGAAGTTTTCGTTCGCCTTGAGCGTCGGATAATTCTCCTGAAGCGCGATGAGGTGGCTCAACGCATTTCCGAGCCCCTGCTGAGCGGCCAGGAAATTCTTCTGGGCCTCCATGTTGTTCATGAGGCTCGAAGCGTCGACGTTCACCGAACCGACCTTGGCGCGGGCCTCGGCCACGGCTTTGAAAACGCCCGACTCGTGCGCGGCGTAGCCTTTCACCGTGGCGACCAGATTGGGAATCAGGTCGGCGCGGCGCTGGTAGACGTTCTCCACCTGACCCCAGCTCTGCCGAACGCCTTCACGCTCGGAAACCAGGCTGTTGTAAGTGCTCACGTACCAGAGGGCGACGACGGCCACAATGGCCACGACGGCAATAAGCGCTGCTTTCATTGGTTATTCCTTCCGTATTTTTTGGGTTTGGGTTTTGTTTACGAAGTGCTGTTTACCTTTTAATTATAACACGAAATAACTGTATGGGCAAGTTTTCACCGCTCCAAGAAACCCTTTTAGAATTGGGCCAAGACAAGACCGATTATCGCGAGGAGCAGAGCCGCAACGCTCTCTTTCGAAATCTTCACGTGCCTGTTCTTAAAGTCGTAAAACGAGTATATGGCGATTGGAATCACGGAAAGCACGATGTTAAGGGACACCGAGAAATCCTTGATCATATAGATCTCGAATACGGTGCCGAGAAAAAGAAGAAAACCTATGACAAACGCGCTTTTCCATGTTGCTTTCTTCTCTTTCGCCGCCTTTCGGATGTCGCGGTACCCGGCTGCAAAGAACATGGTGAAAAGGAGCGTTTCCCCCACCACAGCCTGGAAAAGCGGTGTCGTCTGGTATGAAATCGCCATTTTGTATGTCGCGATGTTTATGGCTTGAAGGAATGCGTTAAAGGTAAGGACCGGTACGACCACTCTTCCCTGGGAAATTGCCGCTCGGATTTTTCCGGTAGAAATGCTGTTCTCGCCGAGAATCCAGCCGCTTATGAAAAGCAAAACAACGGCGACGATGGACCACGGTGATATTTCGGTCTTGAAAAAAGCCAGATCGATGACGATGGCGGCGAAAATGGCAATCGACGTCTGGTAGGCGCGAAGCTCGGTGAGATTCCGATAACGATAAAGATACGTTCCTGTGCAATTGATAGTGAAGGCTCCGATGACCCACGCAGCAAGAAATGCGAAATATTGAGGGCCTGACGCGGGAGCGTAGCCGAGAAAATGGAATACGATGCCAAGAGCGATCCACAGAGGTATGGCCGTCGCGCCAAGGGCGAGGGCCCCGGCAGTGCCGACTCCCCTGTCGCGGAGACGCTTCCATATCAAAGCGGTGCCGGAAAAAAGAGTGGTCGCCGCGATGGCGGAGAATATCGGGAACATAAAAGAAGTATAGCAAAACCGCCCCACGTAAATGGGGCGGCTTGATATTGGAACGGTCATCACGCGCTTTCGGCGAAATCATAACGGAGTGCGATCTCATCGAGACTTGAAACGGCCACGCAGCCGGAAAAGTACGAGCAATGAACACAATCGCGGCCTCCGATGAGGATGACGATGTGGGTCCAGGCGCGCTCCTTTCGCGGGTCGTCGCGGTCTTTGAGAAACATGAGCCTCCCTGGCGGCGGATCGGCAAGCTCGGTCCGGCCAATGTTGAGCCCGCGCGGGGGCGCGTAGGGGCGAAGCGGTGGAATTTCGATTCCGGCGCTCCGATACGCGATACGGACAAAGTCGACGCAGCGGAATCCCCGCCGGTACGGCTCGCCCACGCGGGAAAGCGCCGTCTCAATGATGACTTTTTGCTGATCAGAAGAAAGGTGCATTTCCGGACATTGTACGGGAGAGGCCCAGAAATGCAAAAACCGCCAAATGGCGGTTTGAGAGTCTCAGTAAAGCTTACTCATACATACGGGCTAAGGCTAGGAATGTGTCTTCAACAGTAAGAAGTAGATTACGTGTTAGTTCAACCATTTAACAACTCCCCCGTGATGAGAACAGGTGCCGCGATTGCTTTGACTAAAACTGTAGGTTCCATCACTGCAGCGAGCGCTTGCGCCAACGGGAACAGAACCATCTTCAACATACGCCGGTGAATGAACTTTATTCCCTATCGAGTTCGTGTAGTAATTATCATTTGAAAGATCAGCTGTCGGCTGAGGCTTCTGAACAGGTTGTTGTACCGACTGATAGACGGCTGCGCTTTGAGCAATGGTCGAATCAACTGTCGTGCCGACCTGAGAAAAAATTGAGGCTCCGAAAACTAACACTCCCACTGTTCCGTAAAATACTATATTTTTTAGTTTCGACATAAATTGTTTTGTTACCCTCTTTTATTGCATCAGTTAAAATGCTTGCCATTTAAGAATTCGAGCCAAAGACTCTGCCTGCCCGGTCTCCACGTAAGTCGGTATACCCAAGTAACAATTGTTCTTAACACTTATAGCTGCCCCTCCAGAATTGCCATGTTCCACTTTCGCTGATGTAACATAATAATCGCCATCGAAACCAGAAACAATTCCTTCTGTTGCCGTTATTCCTGTAGGCGATCCTATTCCCGGATATCCGAGAATAACAATCTGGTCACCGATGTCCGGTTCAGCGCTGCAATAGTGCCTACCTGCGGCTGTGAGATTTTTTGTGTATGAATCAGGGTTCGCAAGAAGTATAGTTGCTTCATCAGAACCAGACGAAGAGGTCATTATGTCGCTATAAGTAACCGACATAGTTGTGGGATCATCCGGAAACTTGATCGCACATTCGCTGGGCCTGTATCCCGACCCATCGTCAACAACATGTTCATTTGTCAAAACCGACCTATGTCCATTCGAATCAATAACGAGTGTTCCCGATCCTGATTGCACTTGGTATACACTTCCATCCGTATATTTAAATTCGCAGACTATATAGGCAACAATCGGATCCCACTTGCTCACAATATCTGAGGTACTAGGCTTATCCTCAGATTTTTTAATTAAAGTTTGTACGGTTCTTTTCTCATCCGCGATATCTTTCTGGGCTTGTTCTTTTACTTGGTTAATCTCCCTCTGGGCGCTCTCAATCGCCTCAGAAGATTTCTGCTCAACAGTCCTAAGTTGGATATATTGGAAAACATATATTCCTAACATGAAAACGACAATCGACGTAACAAAAATTATTTTTTTGTGTTGGAATATAAAACCTTTCGTGTTCTGAATTGAACGCTTGACGCTCTTTAAAAACTTGGTCGAGCCAGGGTGCGCGATCGATCTGCCACACGAGTCACAAAAAAGTGAATCTTCAGTTAATTTATTTCCGCAAAAAGTACAATGCATCGACTATTGTGAATTAAGGAAAGAATATGTCTTTTCCGCACTGTCAATGCATAGCGAATGGTAATAGTTCGTGAGATATGACGTGCTGTTGCCCGCCTCAACTTCGACAGCATTCGCATTGGCCTTCATGCAATTCAGAGCGGCGTCTTCGAGATTAGATATCGCGTCTTGAATATCACTCTCCAAATTTGAATAGTCATTTTCAATTGCGGATAGGCTATCTCCGGTGGTTTTAAAAACCGATTCTGCTTCTGCTGAGTAAGTATCGAAGGTATATGTGCTCCCTTCGTTATATGCACTTATTGCTTCTCCGTAATCAGAGAGTCCTGTATTTACGAAGTTATTATATATGGAAGAAAGCCTAGCGATGACTGTTTGGCGGCGTTCTTGCAACTGCTGAGCCTGGAGTGCCGCTGAGGCGGCTGCCTGCGCCCTCGCTGTCTCCTGAGCAGCTTCAACTTGAGCCTCTGCCGCCTGTTTCGCCTCCAAAGCTGCAGCCGCTTTTGCCTTTTCGGATGCAATCTTTGCAGTTAAAGCATCTTCGACTCCATTTTGGGCCTTGGTCAATGC
>DASTXF010000002.1:0-11950 GCA_035765615.1 Minisyncoccota bacterium
AGGGTATTTCTTGAGTACGATTGCCGCAGCGGTCGTGCCGTCGGTGCAGTCCTTGTGGTAAATGGCTATGGTTTTCATGAAAGTGGCCTTTTCAGTGTATATGAGACAAGAGCCTCTGTACATGCGTAGTAAATAACGGTCGACTATCGCTTAACCGAGTACGTTACGTATGGAAAATAGCAACCGGCTTTCGATTCTCGTGTGGGGTACTGTCATCGTCGTTGTCCTGCTCTGTCTCGTTTTTGCTTTGAACATCGGAAATATCCTGAATGTAGAGCCTGCGGAGTTCTCAAAATCGAATATGCTCCAGGCCCTCTGGTACCAATATAAGAACAATTATCTCGAACCGAACACGCTTCGCGCTCTCGATAAGCAGCGCAGTAACATAACCACGTCGGAAGGGCAGAGCTATACCATGCTCCGTTCTGTCTGGATGGACGACAAGGCCACTTTCGACGGCGTGTGGCAATGGACGAAAGATAACCTTCAAAGAAAGGAGGATCATCTTATGAGCTGGCTTTTTGGCGAACGTTCGAATGGCTCGTACGGCGTGCTCACGTCGCAAGGAGGATACAATACCGCCTCCGATGCCGATGAGGACATTGCTCTTTCGCTCGTTTTTGCTTGGAAGCGATGGAATGATCAGAAATATTTCGGCGACGCCATTCTTGTCATTCGCGATATTTGGGACAAGGAGGTTATCACGATTGGTGGCAAGCCGTATCTTGTCGCCGATAATGTCGAGAAGACGGCGTCGAAAAGCACTGCTATCGTAAATCCGTCCTATCTTTCTCCGTATGCGTACAAGATTTTCGCGCAGGTCGATCCTTCGCATGACTGGCTCGGTCTTGCGGCAACATCGTATTCGGTGATCGATCAGAGCATGCGGCTCGGCCTTGATAAAGAAAGCACGGCCTTCCTTCCTCCTGACTGGATATCGATAAACAAAACGACAGGCGAGATATCTGCGCCGCAAGGACCGTCGACGGCATCTCTTACCACCAATTTCGGTTTCGACGCCATTCGCGTTCCGTGGAGGCTTGCTCTCGATTACCAATGGACGGGCGATCCGCGGCCGAAGACCATTCTCGGAAAGATGGAATTCCTCCAAAACCAGTGGAGAAAAAATCACGCGCTGTTTACGTCGTATACCCATGACGGCAGGAATGCGTCCGATGCGGATGCGCCCGCAACCTACGGCGGAACGATCGGCTACTTCATGACATCGGACGAGGGTGATGCCGCAGCTCTGTATCGCGACAAACTCGAAGCTCTTTATGACCCGAATGAGTCTCGCTGGCTCAAGCCGGAATCGTACTACGACGAGAACTGGGCTTGGTTCGGCATGGCCCTCTATGACGGGGAACTTCAGGACCTTTATAAAGGCGGGCCGAAGACGTCTTAAGCAAATATATGGCGACGCGAACCATCGCATTAAAGAAACAATCATACATTCTCGTCCTTGTGGCGCTCGCCGCGGCGCTCTCGCTCTTTATCTGGATGCGCCAGAGCATCACGCTCGACGAGGCGCAGAGCGTCTGGCAGACGTCACGGTCCCTTTCAGGAGTTATGACTGTGGTGGCTAAAGATGTGCACGTACCGCTTTATTTTGTGGGGCTTCATTATTGGGAAATTCTCTTTGGCACCGACTCTTTTGCGATCAGGGTGTTCTCGCTTATCTTCTTCCTCCTTGCGATTCCGGCCATATTCGCTCTTGCAAAGGAAGCGTATTCAGTCCGGGTTGCGTATGTGACAGCCCTCATCACGGCCATATCGCCGTTTCTCAATTGGTACGGGTCTGACGCGCGCATGTACTCGCTCATGTTCCTTTTCACCATCTTGAGTCACTTGCTCTTCATCAGGCTCTGGAAACGGCCGAGTCGGACGACGTGGTTTCTGTATGGCGCTGTGGCCATGCTCGGCGTATTCACGCACCTCTTCTTCTTGTTCGTGCTCTTCGTGCAGGGCCTATTCTTCGCCATAAAGAGAGACATTTTTCCGAGAGAATCGATGCGGCACTTCGTGCGTATCGCCATTATTGCCGGTGCAGCGTGTCTTGCCTGGTTCGTCTATCGCTATTTCGCTGGAGCGGGACTTACGAATCCGGTCCTTGCGCGGCCTTCATCCGTCGATTTCTTCAACGTGTTTTCCAATTTTTTCCTCGGATTCCAGACGGACCAGGTGAATACGTTTTATCTCTCGCTCTGGCCGCTCCTCGTATTCGCTGGATTCACATTCCTCGCGAGGAAGGAAGTGCGAGGTCCGGAAACGGCATATCTCGCTCTCGCTTCATTCGTGCCAGTGGGGCTTGCCTTCATCGTCTCCGCAACGCTTCAGCCGATATTCCTGTCGCGTTACCTCATTGTGTCATTGCCGTCGCTGTACGTTCTCGTGGTGTTCTTTCTTGCTTCGTATCGAGGATTCGCGTCGGACTTTGCTCTCTCGGCGCTCGTTGCAGTCATGCTCGCCATGCTCGTTGTTCAAGCGGTTCAGCCGTCGTCTCCCGTGAAAGAAGATTTCAAGGACGCGGCTTCGTACGTTTCGGCAAACGCCACGCCGTCTGATCTCTTCGTGGTATCCGCGCCGTTCATAACCTATCCGGTCGAGTACTACTATGACGGCGCCGCGCGGCTTACAACATTTCCGCTCTGGGATCGCTTTGCCAAGGACGCCGTGCCGCAGACATTCTCCCCGCTTACCCTCGCAAATGCGGCGGGGGATTGGACCAAGGTCTACAGTCGCGTCTTCATTCTTCTTGGATATGACCAAGGCTATAACGAAAACATCAGGCTCTTCATGGACAAGCATTATCAGAGGCTCGATATGAAGACATTCTCGCCAGGACTCACGCTGTACGTTTATAAGCTTAGGTACCCATAACATGCCTTCAAAAACGGAATTTCTCGGAAGTGCTCCATCAAAACTGCTTCTCGCCGCGAATGTCATCATGGCGGTCGTCTATTTCGTGGTGCTCGCTTTCTTTTTTCCGCACGGAAACGAAATTCTGTTCTGGGTCCTTATCGCGGGCGAAGTCTTTCATATGTGGCAGGCGCTCACGTACATCTACACAGCTTGGGAGTTGCGGCATGAAGCGAAATTCGATCCGTCATTTGCGCCAGCCGTGGATGTTTTTATCACCGTTGCGGGCGAGCCAGTCGATATTGTGGAGGCGACCGCTCTCGCGGCCCGGGATATGGAATATCCGAATCATCGCGTTTATATATTGAATGATGGTTATGTGGCGAAAAAGGAGAACTGGCAGGAAATAGAGATGATGGCTAAAAAAATCGGCGTCGGCTGCATCACGAGAAAGACGCCCGGAGGCGCAAAAGCAGGGAATATCAATAATGCAATCCGGGAGACTAAATCGCCGTATGTCGCCGTATTCGATGCGGATCATGTGCCGCACAAAGACTTTCTTTTAAAGACGATGGGCTATTTTGTCGATCCGAACATGGGCTTCGTTCAGGCGCCTCAATACTACAAAAATGCCCACGTGAATGCCGTAACTGTTTCGTCGTGGGAGCAGCAGGAGCTTTTCTTCGGTCCGATCTGTCGCGGTAAAAATCGTCTCAATTCCGCGACTATGTGCGGTACGAACATGGTCATATCGAGGAAAGCACTCGATGAGGCGGGAGGCATGTGCGACCAATCGATTGCCGAGGATTTCGCAACAGGGCTTTTTATCCATGAACGAGGCTGGAAATCGCTCTATGTTCCCGAAGTGCTCGCCGAAGGTCTCGCTCCTGAAGATTTCCTTTCATACACCAAGCAGCAATTCCGGTGGGCGAGAGGCGCGCTCGACGTGCTCTTTCGCTACGGTCTCATCTTCCGCCGGGGACTTACCATGAAGCAGAGGATTCAATACCTTTCTTCGGTTTCATATTTCCTTTCGGGAGTGGTGGTAGCGATGAACGTTTGTTTGCCGCTCCTCTTTTTCTATTTCGGTCTCATACCGGTAAAGATCAACACCATGCTTCTTGCGCTTATTTTTATACCGTACATATACCTCACCATCGCTATGCTTTCTTCCACATCGAATGCCCGATTTTCTTTTCGGGCCATATCGTTTTCCATGTGCTCATTTGGAATTCATATTCGCGCCCTCTGGTCTGCGATAACAGGGCAGAAGGTTGGTTTCTCGATCACGTCGAAGCGAGGGCTTGAAGGAAACTTCCTTCGCCTTGCGACGCCGCACATCGTTTACATCATTCTCGTTGTGATTGGCATTCCCGTGGCGATCCTTCGCGAGGGTCTCTCTGCCTCAGTTGTGAACAATGCCGCCTGGTGCGTGTTCAATATCGGCATGTTCGTGCCGTATATCATGGCCGCTGCTCCTGAAACTGCCATGAAGCGACGATTTACCCGGGCCTATGAGACCATATTTGCGCCGCGAAAAGCTTCCGTTGCAAGCGTGAAAGTGGTCGTATCAGGCGAAGAGATTGCTGACATCGCTAGGAGCGGTGCTCGGAATTTTCAAGCCGCTGGGAATTCCAAATGGCAAGGCCGAAGGTAATGCCGTTCATGATGAACATGAAGACAGGGACCATGTATATGACCGGCGTCCAGTCTGAAACGGCGAACAAGTTGAATATCGATCCCATGAAAAAGAGGGTCCATCCTTCAATATCGAGAAGATCGCTCCGAGGGTTTTCTTCGGTGATAAGCCTCCACATGCCCGGAATGTATCCCACGAAGCCGATGATGAGGTTTAGGATGAGCGCTACGAGCGGCTGGTCGAAATAAATCCAGCGGATCGAGGATATAATCGCGACGATGAATGCCAGCTTTTCAAGAGCGCACCAGCCTTCACGGCCGTGGGTGAAAGCAAGAATGGTGATGAATGCCTGACCGATGACATATGCGAGCGGCACCCATATGGTCGTTCGGGCGCCGATCTCCCAATAGGAGAGGAGTATGAGGGTGCTCGAAAGGGTCCAGATGAGCCACGAGGCGCGCTCTGGACCGGGATGCTTTCGCTTGAGGACGCCAACGGCGTACGGTACATAGCCGGCGAGAGAGCAGACGCCGCCGATGAATCCTATGTACGAAAGCGGTATCATGCTATTTCACTACGACCGTGGTTTTGAAGTTCACGATATATTGCGCGCACATCTCGCCTGGATTACAGAAAGGTCGGCCTTCAGCTGATATAACCGTCGTGCCAGCGTGATCGGCGGTGTAAATGCCTTGCGCGCCGCGGATAACCATGATGTTTTTCACCCTGCTGATGACGGTGGGGTCGCTTATATTGAGGCTCCAGTTCATCTCTCCGAGATTAAGCAGGAAGCGATCGCCGACGTGGAATGTCACGGTCTTGCCGTTATCGTCTTGCGTGACCGAAAGCTGTGAGCCCGAGGTGGTACCAGAAACAGGAGTGCTCGAGGAAGTATCGGTAACTGGCGAAGGAGCCGTGTTCGGACGGTAATGATACAGAGAAGCAACGACAACGATCGCGATAACGACCACGATGCCGATGATGATATTTTTATTGTTGTTCATACGGCTGTAATTGTGCCACAAAAACCGCCTGCTATCGACTAATGAATTTAAAGAAGCGGCTTTCGCTCCCGTCCTTGAGTTTTTCTTGGTAGAGGAAGGTGAGGCCGTTTTCTTCGAAAATCTTGAAGAAATCGTCCCACGATATTTTCTCGAGTTTGTCTTCCTTCTTGCCGCCCCGGAATTCGATGCGGAGAAGCGCCGAATCGCCCGATTCGGTTCCTTTCACCTTGGCGGGAGAGCCGCCCCTGATTTCAACCCAGCGCTGTATTTGACTGTGATCTGTCGTAGTTTTGCTGTCTGCGTCTTTCATGAGCGTTACGTAAGCTAGTAACGCTCATAATACGAATTTCCGACAAGGAAAGTTTTTAGGCGTTTTTGGCCATTTCTGGACGGAAGGCCTTTCCGACGGCGAGGCCGATCACTGTGCCGATGATCGCTCCGGCGGCAAATTCGGAGAACCAATGGATGCTCACTGAGACGCCGAGGCCGACATAGAGCGCCCATGCCACGCCGACGAATCGGAGAATCTTATGTCGAGGCAAGAGGGCGAAAAGCGCCGCTCCCACGGCGAATGCTACGGTCGTATGCGATGATGGCCATCCCCAGAACACGCCTCCGCGCAAAAAGCCAAATTGAAAGCCGTGACTCACGTCCTGAACTGTGGACCCGATTGACCCGGAGATGGATTCGAGTCCCGAGCCCATTCCGAATGATCGCGGCGGCGGGATGCGTCCCGTGAATGCCTTGTATGTTGAAGAAACGACAAGGCCAAGAAGGGCAGCCTGGCCAAGCGCCCAGCCTGCCGTCACTACTTTGGCCCGACGGAATACACCGCCGATTGTAAAAAGAGCGAGGGGCACAACGATCGGAACGAGGCCTCCAAGCGCCACTGCTGGCAAAACGGCGCTCCAGGGAATGATTCTTGTGCTTTCGTAGTATGTCCAATCAAATCCTGTCGTCACGATAAGAATGGTGATCGCGACGGCGCCGATTTGCCAGAGAAGGCTTTTACCCGTGTATATTCTTTTGAGTGTCGATGGGAGTTCGTGGAAAAGCTTCATATAGTCGGTCCATTATATCAGGAAGAGGAAGAACTCCATGCCGCAGCGCGACGTACTATTGGGTATAATCTCAATATGAAAATAAAAGACAAAGTCATCATCGTCACAGGGGCCTCGTCTGGCATAGGAGAGGCCACGGCAAAACTCCTTTCAAAGCGAGGCGCCAAAGTCGCGCTCGTCGCTCGTTCCAAAGACAAGCTCGAAACGATCTCGAAGGAACTTCCTGGCTCGCAGGTTTTCATTGCCGACATGTCGAAGCCGGATTCAGTGCGTTCTATGATCGACGCCGTGCAAAAGCACTTCGGCCGCATCGACATTCTCGTGAACAATGCCGGCCGCGGCACTGGCTGGGAGCCCGTTGAGAGCTTGGACCTCGGCGAATTTCGCGATCTTATGGAGCTGAACGTCTATGGTCCGATCGTTGCCATGCAAGAAGTCATTCCTCTCATGCGCAAGAATGGCGGCGACGGGGAAGATCCGCGCGGCATGATCGTGAATATCGGTTCAGGCACGACCAAAATGCCACCGACTCCCGGCATGACCGTCTATCCAGGGACTAAACATATGCTTACTCATGTGACGAGGATTGCCCGAGTTGAGCTCGTCTCGGATGGTATCGCCGTAACGATTGTCCATCCGTATCTTACGCGGACGAATTTCTTCACCAATGCTGAAAGGAAAGGTAAGCCGGTATCAATGGATCCGGCATTTCTCGCGACTGCCGACGATCCGATGCTTGTTGCGGAAAAGATTGCCGAAGCGATCGAAACAAACCCTGATGAAATAGATATGAGCGCATCTCATAGGAGATAAAAGCAAAAAGCGGCCACAGAGTATCTGGGCCGCTTTTTGCGAAGCTTGTGCTGCAAGCTTAAGAAAGAGAGTTAGTACCAGTTGGCCGCTTTTGCGAGGCCAAGGGCATATGCGGGCCACCAGCCGCCGGCGGCGGGAGCGCCGTTACAATTGCCGTCAGATTCGCCAGGCTGCTTGACCCAGAGAAGGGCGTCAAGAAGGCTGTTGTCTGTCGAGAGCGTCGGGGTTGCGCCGAGGGCCATGCCTGACGGATTGCACCACTCGCCGTTATTCGATCCGTTGCCGTTACGCGACGTGTCGATAACGAAGTGGGCTCCGTTCGTCTGTGCCGAGACTTTCTCGCCGTATGCGGTATTGTCCGCGGTGGTGAAGAAGTTCGATACGTTAAGGGCGAAGCCTGCGGCCTTGGCTATGCCGGCTTTTTCGAGGCGGCTCGCCATGGTCGAGGCGTCGATCCAGCCGGAGTTTCCGGCGTCGAGGTAGACCTTCGTGCCAGGGTTATTCGCCTTGAAGATATCGAGTGCCTGGGAGAGCATCGAGTAGCGATCCGTCTGGTTCTGTCCGGAGAGACAGTCGATGCTTGCGAGGCCGTCAGGCTCGAGAATAAGGATAGCCTTTCCCGAACCGAGGCCCGCCGAGACCTGTTTTATCCACGAGATGTAGCTCGAGGAGTCTGAGGCGCCGCCCGCGGAATACGATCCGCAGTCGCGGCCAGGGATGTTGTAAGCGACGAACGTTGGGATGGCGTTCGCGGCCGTTGCCTTCGACATGTTTTTGGCGACGTCAGCCTGGACATTTGAGTTCCAGCCGCCGAGCCAGATACCGGTTGGCTGTGCGCCGATTTTCGCCATGATTGCGGCATCGGTCGGATCGGAACTTGCCCATGCGTTTGCCTGGGCGGCCGCCGGGTTATTCGAGTCGACGAAGAGCTTTGTTCCGGTCACGGTCTGGGTTTGGACCGGAGCGGGAGCCGCTACTATCTGCTGAACCGGCTGTGCCGCAGGGGCTGCCGGGGTGGCAGTCGAAGCGTTCACATATACCGAAACGTCTTTCGTGCCGATGACATTTCCGGCAAGGTCCTTCGCGGTGAAGGTGAGCGTGTATGTTCCGTTGCCCTTCCAGTGCCAGGAGGTGAAGTCTATCTGGCCTTCTTTGTGGGGAATTGGATTGTAGCTGTCGGAGAGCTCGGTTTGTCCGCCGCCGTCGACGGACCAATAGATCTTGTATGCGCCAAGGTTCGAGCCGAGCGCAGCCTTAACGAGCTGTATGCCCGTCAGGTTCGAGTTGGGAGTCGGCCACCAGACATTGATGGCAAGCCTCGCAGTTACTGTCGTTGCAGGATTCGCCTGAGTCGCGATTGCCGCCGGAGCGGTTGCGGCCACAGGTGTCACAATGGCAGGAGCAGTGGGGTTTGTAATCGAAGGTGCGGTCTCTGCGGTCGGTGCGCCGTGTTTGATGACGACGGACGTCCTTCCGATTTCATGGCCCGAGAGATCTTGGGCAATGAAGTTTACGGTGTAAGTCCCGTTCGGATTCCAATTCCAGCCGGAGATGTCGACCTGCGCTTCCTTATGGGGAGCATCGGTCGTGCTGTCATTCATCATCACGTATCCGCCGTTATCTACTTGCCAGAACATGTAGTAATTCTGGAGATCCATGCCCGGGACGACCGCCTTGAACGGCTGGACGCCCGTGACGCTCGCGTCTTGAGTCGGCCACCATGCATTCACCGCCACGGAGGCTTGAACGGGTATTGCCGAGAGATAGAGGGAAGCGGATGCGAGAATCGCGAGAGTTAGCGCTGATAAAACCGACAAAAGTTTGTTCATGTCGTAATAGTGCTGCTTGCTCTGCTAACGGATGTTCAGGAGACCGTCCGGCGATTCGGGACGCGGGGAGTATATAGAACCCGCCTGAAAAAGCAAGTACAAGATAAATATGCTTATTTTGAGCCATTTTATGCCGATGACCTTGACGGACAAGGGCAAGAAAAAGCGCAGCATATATGCTGCGCTTCGTTTGTTTCGTTATGCGACCGAGAATCCGCCGGTTTTGCCTTCCAGGTCGAAATTTTCTTCGATGAACTGGATGATTTCGGCCGGATCGGTATTCCGGTTGAACACGATGTTCGGGCCATGGTCGTCGAGATAAACGGCGAGCAGGTTGCCGAACCGGGCGAGCCCGCGAGAGGTGTTCTGTCCGCACTCGTGGCTACCGCATTCGTATTCGCGCTGGGAGACCGTGGGCACCGGCGACCCCGGTTTCTTCGGGCAGTGGAAGTGGACGATGCAGTCCGCATCCGGATGCTCGGAGAAGACGATTCGCTGCGATTGGCCGCCGACCGACGGCTTCGAGCCGTAGGCGATAACTGAATCGGGGCCGTCCGTCTTCACCTTGACCAGGCCGACGCTCTTCATGTCATTGAAGTCAGTCTTCCGGCGCGAGGTGAGGAAGGTTGTGTCGTCAATCTTCACCGCGAAGTGGCCCGCCGTTACGCCGCGGACGCGTTTGTACGCGCCGCGCTCGATGCAGTGGTCCACGATGGCGCGAAGCGATGCCGGCACGAGATCCGATTCCCAGGCAATATGATCTCCCGCTACAACCGTGCTCCGCGTGAACGTGAGGTGCGACCGCAGGTACGCCATTTCGACAAGTCCGCGGAGCGCCTCATTGCGATCGGTTGTAACGTGGTACGAGGCTTCTTCCGGCACGATGACCATATTGAGCCTCGTCACGATGTCGTTTGCGAGCACCAGGTTCGAGCTCGACCGCTTGAGGAGGTCGAGACCGGCCCGATACTGTTCTTCGGCTGTCGCGCCCGCCGTGGTCTTGAAACTCACGAGGAATATATCCTTGCGCGCCGCGCGGCCTTCGCCGCCTTGGCGAATGAGATCGAGAACTTTTTCGGACGGGGCAAGGTCGATCGAGACCTTTTCACCCGATGCCGTGCGGAGACGTTCGGCGTGTTTACCCGATTTCAGACACCCGATGCAGCCGTCGAAGTCGACCGCCGCAGGGTTCCAGAAGACGATTTTCGTGCGAGGATCGTCGACGAGACCAAGAGCGAGCGCCTTGAGGTCCGCATTCGTTTCGATTCGGCTTTCGTGATCAGCCATCTTGGTGAGATGGAGGATTACGTCCATCGAATCAGACTGCGCCCTCGCGAGTTTCGCGATCTTTCGCGCGGTAGTGCCGTATGCCGGAGCGCACAGTGCGAGATGAGCCCGGACGGGGGAAATCGTTCCGCCGCCCACAACGTGAACCAATTTTGGTGTCATATATCTCCTTATTTTGTTTGGTTAAAGAACTAATGCTTCAAAGGGTAGTGAACCCTGATTCGCTCGAAGAGCCTCTGACGCTCTTCGGGGCTAAGTTCCCGGCTCGGTTTGTTCGAGCGGGACTTGTTTACCTCGTAGATCGGCGGGCCGGAAACCATGATGGTTAGGGCCTCGCCGCCAAGCGGCCGAATAGCGTGCCACTCGTCCGCGTCGAGCATTTCATAGCAGTCTCCCGGTTTGTATTCCTGATAGCAGAGTGCCGGAGGAATATCAGGGTTCGAGCCTTTGCCGAGTCCCATGAGGTAATTGCCTTCAAGGATTCGGACTGCCATCTGCCACGGATGCGGGTGAGGGAATTCCTCGATGGCTTCGCATTCCGTGAAGTGGTGAAGATTGATGCGATATTCGCCCCATTGCCGCCACAAGCGGGAGAGGTGCGGCTTTTCGCTATCCGCATATATGCCTTTCCATGCCGATTGATCGGCAAGGAGGGCGGGGAGGCTGCTTTCTACTTTTTTGAGAATTTCAATCATAGGTACTCCTTTGTCGTGTTCTGGATCAAGTGTGGATGAACTTGTCTTTGTGTACAATGTGTCATACAATCGTGACAACACCATGGAAAATCCACTTTTAGACCAGTTGGTTGAGATCGGCTTAAGCAATTACGAAGCGGGAGTGTACCTCACGCTCCTTGAGCATTCGCCGGCGAGCGCCGGCTTCGTTGCCAAAAAACTTCGCTACTCGAGGAGCACGGTGTATGCCGCACTCGATAAGCTCACTGCTAAAGGTCTGGTAGGGACGACATATAAAAACGGAGTGAAGCAATTCATGGCCGAACAGCCGAAACGATTAGGAGAAATGCTCCGCGAGGAGGAAAGGACGGTTGCGAAGCGGGCAGAGCTTTTTTCGAAAATGGCCGGGGAGCTTCAATTTTTGTCCCGGAACAATACGCAGGTCCCTAATGTTATTTTCTTTGAAGGTTGGGAAAGTTTGAAGAAGATCTATTTGAGCATGCTCCAGGCGGCGCCACAGAATGCAGAAATGCACATCATTCGAAGCGAGTTCTATTGGACTCCCGAGTGGAAGTTTATTTTTGGCAATGAATGGCACGATGTTGTAAAGAGGTGGAGAAGCGAGCTCAATATCAAGACTCAGCTTCTTATCAATGACTCGAAAGAAGAACGAAAGCACATGCCGTTTTATACGAGCAGGAAACATACGGCGGCCAAGTTCTTGCCGAAAGATCAATCGGTCAAGGATTTTGCCCTTTATATGCTCGGCGACACCGTGAGCATT
>DASTXF010000003.1:0-3009 GCA_035765615.1 Minisyncoccota bacterium
GAGATGCCGGGTATGCCCAGAGTCGATCTTTGATGAGGCCCCACACGAGGAATATTTTCACGACGCCATGCGAGAGAAGGTATATCGCGCCATAGAGTTGAAGACCCGGCGAAAGGTGTGCGGCTAGCCCCGAGAGATGTCCCGCGAAATAATCGTTCGGGTCTTCGATGAGTTCATGGCGAATAAGGTCGAGAATGACGTCAGATATGCCTCCGGTGAAGAGGAGTAAAAGGCCAAGGAGCGTCTCAACGAGGGCATTGAGAGACTTAAGGATGAGGCTTATTACGAATACGCGATGTATGTTTTTCTCCGTCATAGGGGCTTATATTATAATCCCGAATGGCCGGAAATAGTCGCATTCGGGAAAATGGTTGAAAAAGGCCGCGACTTCGGCTATGATGGCCGAGCTGGTTTGAAATATGCGCGGATGGCGGAATTGGCAGACGCACTACCTTGAGGTGGTAGCGCCCATAGGGCGTGGAGGTTCAAGTCCTCTTCCGCGCACAGTTTCTTGAAAAGCGGCCGAAAGGCCGCTTTTCGTTTGATCCAAATAGTACCGTCCTTGAACCTTTCTCGAACTGATAAACAAAACCGCCGCGAGTGCGGCGGTTTTTGATTATGCGGCAGCGGCTTCTGTCTTTGGTGCCTCTGCAGCTGGAGCCTCTTCCGAGGACTTCTCCGTGCGGAGATTCCTCATTCGGCGGCGGATGGCCTTTGCAGCCTTTTCGCGGACGAAGTAGAGCTTCGAGCGTCGCACTTTCGAGCGGCGGACGATTTCGATTTCATCGATCATCGGAGAATAGAGCGGGAAAATCCTCTCTACGCCGACACCGTCAACGACTTTGCGGACCGTGAAGGTGCCGCCAGCCTCATCGCCGTGCTTCCTCGAAAGGATAAGGCCTTCGAAAGCCTGGAGGCGAGTCTTGTCGCCTTCCTTGATTTTCTGCCAGACACGAACCGTGTCGCCGGAACGGAGCCCGAGCTTTACGCGGGCTGCCATGTCGACCGGAGAAATGATTACTTTGCTTTCCATAATGGTGTTTAAAACGTGGACGTAAATCTAGCATACGGTCTGAAAATGCGCAAGAAATTTGAGTTTTTGAGCGAAATTAGCTATTGTTTCCAAGCGCGGAAGCATGCGCCCTTAGCTCAGTTGGTTAGAGCAGCGAGTTTACACCTCGAAGGTCGGGGGTTCGAGTCCCTCAGGGCGCACAAAGAAAAGACGGTTAGAATGCGGACCAAAGACGAAACTGCGCCCCCGCGAGGAATCGAACCTCGATAGCCGGCTTAGAAGTCCGGAGTTTTATCCATTAAACTACGGGGGCGGTATAATGCACTTTGAGAATAGCTAAATTAGCTCCCGTAGTCCAACGGATAGGACACAGGCCTCCGAAGCTTGAGATCGTGGTTCGATTCCACGCGGGAGTACTTGTCTTAAAAAGTTCTAAAGGGACGGGTCCGGTATAGACGGATGAGCGCCGCCTGCAGCATCAGAAGCCCGGAGAATTTTTGCCACTGATTCGATGTCTGCGCGATTGAGCGTGTTTCCTCCTGCTGCGGCCGGCACCGACGGAGCCACGGATGTCATAAGCGACTGGTAAAGGAAAAAATCGACGCACGCCACGATGGCGAGCCCGACCGCGAAACAAGAAAGGCAAAAATACCAATCAAATGAAGGGTTTGTACCGAGTTTTTTCGTGCCGAAATTTATCTTTTTCATTGGGTTTGCTCTGCGTTCGCTATATAGAGGGTGACGTCCGCAGAGAAGTCCCACGAATCACTCACCTTCCCGGATTTCGTCGGGTCGCCTCCCGATTTCGAAAGCTGGAGATCATTCACGCGGATCGCGTATGGGAGCGACTCGACCGCAGAGATATACGCCACGCAATCCTTCCACGCACCCGAACCTCCCATGTGAATCGAGAGTGCTCGCGGCATGAGCGGATCGCCGCTTTCATCGAGATTGATCGAGCCAAGGTCGGCCTTAACATTCGCCGCCGATGCTTTCGCCTCGAGCATGTCGATGAATCCGGGAATGCCGTCTTTGGCGATAAAGCGGCTATCGATCGCGGAAAGATCATCTTTCGAATCGCGGAGCGTGTCTTTTATGGAAAGAAGGTACGAATCGTTCGCGACCGCGCTTTCTTCTTTGGCAGAAAGATCGGCAATCTCCGAACGGAGTCCATAGCTTTGGTACGCAATGTACGCCCATGCGCCAAGGAAGACGAGCGCGAGGAGCGCTGCGACGGTCATATATGCGGTGTACGGGGTTTTGAGCTTCATTGGGTTTAGAATGCCGAATCGATAGTTATGGTGAAGCCGATATTCTTGCTCTTCGCGAGCGCAGAGACCGGAAGCGAGACATTCTTGAACGACGGCTCGCCCTGGAGGCTTTTCGAAAAGGCCACCAGGTCATCGCGGGTTGCTGCCGATCCGGAAAGCACGATCGACCCTGGGTCGGTGTCGCGCTTGAACGTCATGCCCGTGATCGATATGCCGGAAGTAAGGCGCGCATTGGTTTTTGCAAGCACTGAAACAAGCGGCTTCGCCCCCGAAATGCCCTTAAGAAGAGCAATCTTTGCCTTGATATCCTTGATCTTCGTCTCGAGGCCGGCATTCGACGCGGCATCCTGCGCGACGCTCTTTTCGGATGAAAGCGACGCTGCTGACCTTTTTACAGAAAGAATGATATACGAAGGCGCAGAAAGGACGGCTGCGGAAAATGCGAGAAGAGCGAGGAGAGCAAAAGCTACTGTAAATACCCTCTTGCGGTATTCCCTTGCGACTTCTGATTTATACGGGTTTGGAAGAAAAGTGAACATATAAAAGTGAACATATATTAGAGATGGGCGCCGACAAGCGATCCGAAATCAAGCGATGTGCGTTCATCGAGATCCGGCAGATCCTTATCCGGAGAAAGCACGTTTGTCCAAACAGAACCGATGCGGGCGGGAATTTTCGTGGAAAGAGATATATAGCGCGTAAGCCCTGGAATACGTGCAGCGCTTC
>DASTXF010000004.1:0-4165 GCA_035765615.1 Minisyncoccota bacterium
AATACGCTTCTTGCTCTCCTTGAGTATCCAGGCGCGACGCTTCTCGGCGTGAACAAGATGTATTCGGACAAGGCGTACCGCAAGAAGGTCGTCGACAATATCACCGACCCGTCGGTTAAATCGTTCTGGGTCGACGAATTCGCCAAATATACTGACAAGTTTGCGGCAGAAGCCACGCCTGCTATCCAGAACAAAATCGGTCAGTTTACGAATAACCCGCTCATTCGAAACATTATCGGCCAACCGAAATCATCATTCGACATCAGAAAGATGATGGACGAGCGCAAGATCATGATCGTGAACCTTTCGAAGGGACGCGTCGGCGAATCAAATGCCAACCTCCTTGGCGCCATGCTCATCACCAAGATCTATCTCGCTGCCATGAGCCGCGCCGACGTTTCGGAGAAAGTGCTCTCTACGCTCCCTCAGTTCTATCTTTACGTGGATGAATTCCAGTCGTTTGCGAACGAATCATTCGCCGATATTCTCTCTGAGGCTCGAAAATACAAGCTCAACCTCACCATCGCTCACCAATATATAGAGCAGATGTCCGACGAAGTGCGTGCTGCCGTGTTCGGCAACGTGGGAACTATGGTGGTGTTCCGTGTCGGCGCGTACGATGCAGATGTCCTCGAAAAGGAATTTGCCCCGCAATTTACTGCCGAAGATATCGTGAACCTCGGCCAATTCCAGATGTATTTGCGCCTCATGATTGACGGCGTGGGTTCCCAGCCGTTCTCCGGAAAAAACCTGCCTCCGATTGCGCCGCCTGCTGTTTCATTCCGCGAACAGGTGGTCCAATCGTCGCGCGCTCAGTTCGGCCAGCTTCGGTCGATTGTCGAGGAGCACGTGCGCGTGCAAACTCTCGGAACAATTCCCGAGGAAGATGGGTCGCGGCCTCCGCGACAGGATTCTCAGGGGGGAGGGAGGACGGATCGCGGAGATTTCCGTCCGCCTCGCGAGCCTCGCGATCCTTCATCGTCTGCCGGTGGACGACCTTTCGAAAGAAGGGGAGATGCCCCGAGAAACGGTGGCGCGAACGGAACTCAAAATGGAACTCAAAACGGCAATGGGCTCGCGCCGTCCCGTCGCCCCGACCGCCCTCGCCCTGCACCGCCGCCTGACGGCGATGGCGGCTTTCAGACGTTTGATTCGCTGAAGGGCCTTGTTTCTCCGCGTCCGCCGCAAGGCGCTGCGCCTGAAAAGCGAGAGCGCGATGCGGTAAACGGCCAGCCGAAGCCGGAGAAAAAAGGCGTGACGGAAGAATCGCGAAACGATCTTCGTCAGGCACTTGCCGCTCTTTCAAAGAGCGCTCCACAGAAGCCAGTGGCCGAAAAAAAGGACGACAAACCAAAAGACATTCCGCAGAAACCTCAACCACAGCCTCAACCTCAACCTCAACAACCCCAGGCACAAACCCAAATCCCGCAAGCTCCCGCTCCTCAGCCGGCACCCGTGAAGCCGAATCCTGTTCCAGTTCCGCAGCCTGCCGCCGAACGACCAGTCGCTCCGAAGCCTCCGGAAACCCTATCTCAGCCGGTCCAAAACAAGCCTCAGCCAGAAGCGAAATCATCACCGAAGGAGGTTCCAGAAGACGTGCTCAAGCGCCTTCTCGATATGTAACATGGCACGCTTTCCTTTGATTCTAAGCATGTATGGCTGCTAAACGGGCTCTCATCTTCTCGCTCTCATACTATCCACGTCTCATCGGCGGAGCGGAGATTGCCGTTAAGGAAATCACCGATCGGATCGACCCTGAAGACATAGAATTCCACATGGTGACACGCCATGTTTTTCCTGACTTGCCGAAAAAAGAAAAGATCGGAAATGTTACCGTACACCGCATCGGTTTTGCGGGAGATAATTCGCTCCTTTTAGCACTCGACAAATATTTTTATCTCATCTGCGCGCCGTGCAAGGCGGCGAGCCTCCACCGTGAGGCGCGATTTGATTTCACATGGAGCATCATGGCGTACGTCGCTGGCTTTCCTGGTCTTTTCTTCAAGCTTTTTCACATGGATGTGCCATTTCTCCTTACGCTTCAGGAAGGCGATCCAATCGATTTCATTCTGAGCAAAACCAAACCGGTTTCGAAGATATTTCGGATGATTTTCAATCACGCGAACCGCATTCAAGCCATATCGAAATACTTGGCTGACTTTGCAAAAAATATGGGCGCGACGGCAGAAACGGTCGTGGTGCCGAATGGAGTTGATGTCGATCGATTTTCGCGCTTCGTTCCGCAATCGGAGCTTGAAGAAGTGAAAGCCGACATCGGCAAGAAGCCGGAAGACATATTCCTCGTCACCGCCTCGCGGCTTGTCGAAAAGAATGCAGTGGGGGACATCGTGGCGGCGCTCACGTATCTTCCGTCTGAGACAAAACTCCTCATTGCCGGTTCGGGAGAACTCGAACCGAGGCTAAGGGAGCAAGTAAAGACGCTCGGGCTGGGGGATCGCGTCGTCTTCCGTGGTTTTATACCGCACGAACGCCTGCCGGCATACCTTCAGGCATGCGATATTTTTGTCCGCCCATCCCTTTCTGAAGGATTTGGCAATTCATTCGTCGAAGCAATGGCGGCCGGGATTCCCGTCATCGCGACGCGCGTCGGAGGCATTGTGGACTTCCTTCGCGACAAAGAAACAGGTCTTTTCTGTGATCCAAAATCGCCGGAAGACATTGCCCGCAAAGCTGAGATATACATGCGCGATACTGCTCTCCGCGAAGAGATCATCGACAATGCCATGCACATGGTCGTCGACAACTACGATTGGAAAATCGTAGCGAAAAGCATGAGCGAGAAAGTCTTTGACCGCATGTAAGGCCGTTTTCCGCATTTCTGTTATCATATTTCCATGAGAATTCTCGTCGCGACCGGCATATTCCCGCCCCAGATCGGCGGCCCCGCAACATACGCAAAGCTCATCTATGACGAGCTTCCGAAACGAGGCATCGATGTCGAGGTTGCAAGTTTTGGCGACTATATTGAAAAGCCGAAAATCATACGGCACTTTCTTTACTTTCTCGAGCTCATGCGAAAGATCGGTGGGGCAGATGCGGTGCTCGCCCTCGATCCGATTTCCGTCGGTCTTCCGGCGCTTTTCGCGTCTCAGATCGCAGGCAAGAAAATGGTTTTGCGTGTCGCTGGTGACTACGCATGGGAGCAGGGAACACAGCGCTTCGGGGTGAAGGAAAATCTCGATGCATTTGTCGGCAGGCATCGTGAATATCCGTGGCAGGTCAGGCTCATGAAGCGCATTCAGACATATGTGGCCGAAGGCGCGTCGTCGATCATCACTCCTTCGAAATATCTCAAATCGATTCTCGTTGATTGGGGCATTCACCCTGGCAAGGTAACCGTCATATACAACGGCTTTCATATGGAACCGGTCAAGGAAACGCCGAGCGTCCTCCGCAAGCATCTCAAATGGTCGGGCAAGATCGTGATCACGGTCGGCAGGCTCGTGCCGTGGAAAGGAATGAAGGAAATGATCGAGATCATGCCCGAAGTCCGCACCGCTCACCCTGATGCCAGACTTGTCATTGTGGGCGATGGTCCAGAGAAGGAGAATCTTGTCGCCCGCGCCGCAGAGATGGGCCAGAGCGACACGGTCATTTTTGAAGGCAGACTCGATCAGAAATCTCTTTTCGAACGGGTGAAGGCCGCTGACGCATTCGCGCTTTTCACGGGATATGAGGGCTTTTCGCATCAGATCATAGAAACCATGGCTTTGGGTACTCCGGTTATAACCACGTCGGTCGGCGGAAACGTCGAGATCATACGAAATGGCGAGAACGGTATTTTGGTGCCTCCTGGGGCCGTACAGAGCCTTAAAGAGGCTGTTATAGGCCTTTTGGGAGACCCGCATAAGGCTGAAATGCTTGCCCGGACAGCCAAAAAGGACGTGGCTCATTTCACTGATGAAATCATGCTCGATACCCTTGCCGCCCGACTTAAAGAAGAAATGAAATGATTCGAGTGCTCATGATATCCGCAGACCCGAAAATCCTTGAAGAAGGGTCGCAAGTTCGTTCCCGCATGAAAGAATACGGGCAGCTTTTCAAAGAGCTTCACATCGTGGTTACGACCGTGGGAGGGAAGGAGGGTCCGGTCCGGATTGCGGAAAATGTAACTGCGTATCCGACAGCATCGCGCTCGAAGCTC
>DASTXF010000005.1:0-9103 GCA_035765615.1 Minisyncoccota bacterium
CAGCAGAGATCGCAGATCGATCCCCAAGAAGCATGCCTTCGAGAATCCCGGCGTACGGCTTCTCCAAAAGCACGTCAATCTGACGAAGGATTACATGCTTCATATTCAAAAAGGTCGTCACGATCGGATTGCCGGAATTCGTTCCGGACTTCAAAACCTTAGCTTTCTGCATGACATACCTCACGTCATCCTTGAGAAGATAGGATCGGTAGTCAAAAGAGGGATCGCTTTTCGGGAATTCGAGAACGCCCGTTATCCCAACGTCATCGCCAAAGAAAATGTTTCTCCCTCGGGAAATCCTCACCATGATTCGATCGCTGCTCCCTTTCGGAGAGAAACAGAACGACGTCGAGAAACCGGCCGTTTTCGGATCGCTGCAGATGGAGCCATCGAGCGATATCGAGGCCCCGACAGATGGATCAAGCGAGTGCGCACCTGAAAGAGCGACGTGCGTCCGAAGAGATCCAAAACAAAAAGAAAGTCCTACGGCGCACCCGACAAAAACAGGTCGTCGAGATCGAAAGAATATCGCAGCGACGATCAAGGCTCCGATGAAAGCAGCGAGCAACGTCACGCTGATCTCGATATATGAACGAAAAAAGATCCCCGCAAAAAACGCGCCCGCCACTCCAAAGAACACGCTATCTTCCATCAAGAAATCATGCCCTCGTCACATGAACAAAACATAAAACCGCCTTCTGGCGGTTTTACATTCCCCATTCTTTGGTTATGGCCTTTTCATCCTCGGCGCTTATGGATTTTTTGAATTTTGCCCCCTTCACGCCTTTCACCCGAGCTTCGCATTCTGCCCACGTCTTATGTATTTCAAGCACACCATCCACAAGCGAGAGATACGAATAGGCCTTGGCAGACGACGATCTCTTTTTCGAAGCCGCTGACGCTACGGGTTCTGCGTCGAGATCAATCGTATAAATCTTACGATCGCCCTCAAAAAGGTGCGGATCGCGTTTGTCAGCGAATGAGGTTGCGATTTCATCGCAGCGTTCGTTCCCTGGGTGGCCGGCATGGCCCTCGACGTATTTCCATTCGATTTTGAGTCCTGAAGAAGCAAACGAGAGAGCTTCCCACAAATCGCGATTCTCAACGTCTTTCTTTGCCGCAGTCTTCCATCCGTTTCGCTTCCATCCGGAAACCCATTCGGTGATGCCTTTGATGACATATTTCGAATCGCTCTGAACGACCACGGATTCGCCAAGATCATTCTCGTCGACATAGGCGAGGGCGTTTATGGCCGCAGAAAGCTCCATGCGGTTATTGGTCGTCATATCTTCACCGCCACCAAGCTCGATTACTTCGTCAGAAGTGCGAATAATAGCCCCCCAGCCTCCCGGGCCGGGATTCCCGCGTGATGATCCGTCAGTAAATATCGTTACAGTCATGCTTACATTATATCAACGAGACGCAGCCGAAGCTCCGGATAATTCTTGAAAGTTGATTTTTCGAGGTGAACGACCATATCGATTGCAGCCTGCGGCGAAACATGTTTTGGAAGCGAGTCCTTCGGCTGAAAAAACTGAATGGCGGATATTTTCCTCCCATGCAGGTCGCGGAAAACGATTTCGGTATGATTTCCTTCCTTACCAAAGGAACGAACCGCGTCTACGAGCGCTCCTTTGACAAGGAAAAGGGGTTTCGGATTTCCAACGCCGAACGGCGCAAGCTTTTCAATATCTTTGTAGAGGTCCCAGGAAACTTCTTCAAGCGAGATCACGGCGTCCACGAAGTTGTCTGTCTCAGCTGGAGCTGATCCGACTTCTTCCGCTGCTCGTTCGAGAGCCTCGGCAAGCAGGTGTATCTTCTCATTTGCCACCTCGAATCCGCCCGAAGCGCCATGGCCTCCGAAGGCCATGAAAGATTCCGGCGTTTTCTGCATGATAGCGAGAACGGATGCACCGCCGTCCCCCGATCGGCACGAGCCTTTGATCACGCCCTCTCCGTCACGGCCCCAAAGAAATGCCGGAACGCCGTATTCTTCAGCAAGCGTGTTTGCAACAAGGCCAAGCAGGGACGGTCTCCATGTCGGATTGCCAAGGACGATAGCTTTCTTGTCGCTTGTGCTCCGCTCGGCCACGATTTTTTTCACCTCCTTTACGAGCGAAGCGACGGTGCCTTTGCGTTCATTGTTTACATGCTCAAGAGCATCAGCGTACGCACCTGCAAGCGCCTCGTCTGAAGTTGAAAGGAGTTTGAACGCGGCATCAGGCTCGCCCATGCGGGACGCCGCATTGATCCGGGGCGTTATGGTGAATCCGATATCATCCTCGCTCAAATGCTCGCGCTTCACCCGGAGCTTTGTAAAGAGACGCGAAAGACCCGGACGAGGCGTCTTCTTGAGAACCTTAAGCCCGTAATACGCGAGGGCTCGATTTTCTCCGGTAAGAGGAACCATATCCGAGAGCGTGGCAATGCCGACCATGTCGAGAAGCCACTTTTCGTATCCCGGATTCACCCCAAATTCAGCGCCATGGGCTTTGAACAAGGCTTGGACGAATTTAAATATGACACCCGAACCGCAGAGCATTTTCTCAGGATACGCGCAGCCTTCAATTTTTGGATTGAGCACCGCGTACGCATGCGGAAGTTCTTCCGATCCATCGGGTTTTACTCGCGGCATGTGATGATCGGTAATGATAAGGTCGATGCCTTGTTCGGCTGCGAATGCCGCCTCCTCGACGTCGGCGATGCCGCAATCGATCGTGATCACCAGAGTCGCTCCATCTTCCTTGAGCGTCGTAAGCCCATCAGTATTGAGTCCGAAACCCTCGTCGTGACGGTGCGGAATATAATTAACAAAGTTTGAAAAACCGATTTTGCGAAACGCGTCATGCAAGATGACTGCGCCCGGAATGCCGTCGGCATCATAGTCGCTCCAGATGGCAATTTTCTCGCCGTCTTTCACCGCACGGTAAACGCGCTCGAGTGCGCGATCCATGCCCTTCATCAAAAACGGGTCATGAACATGCGCGTCATAATCGGGAGAAAGAAACATTTCCGCATCCGGCAGGGTTTTTACGCCGCGGGAAAGAAGAAGACTCGACACGACATCGGAAAAGGCAGAAAAATCTTTCGGCTTCTCTGTCGCGGCCGGACGGAGGGAATACTTCATGAAGCTTATTCTAACACGCGGTAAGGCGGGAAAACGTTGACTTTTGGCCGTTCCGGAGTAAAACGAGATAAGATTTTATGAGTACACCGACACTAACTACCCCCTTCCAGGCCGCCGTTTCGCGCGCCGTGGAATACAGGAAAAAGGTTGCGGAAGCGGCGATCAAGGAAAGAGAAGCCGAGGAACAGAAACTGCGAGGCATTTTGAATCGGCAACGAGATATACTCGCTGCGGCAAATGCGACGTTCCGGGCAGCCATCGAGGCCAATCCCGATTTCAAGGCGCGGCTTCTCGAGCGGCACAAAATGCCCCACGAGATCAGCAACGCCCTATCGTACGGCCATGTCATCTTTCGCGACAAGAACGACATTGTGATCGCCATCATGCTCCACGAAATGGATGAGATGCGCGAAATGGCGCGCATTCTCAATAAACCATGCGATATCGATCCAATCATCGGGATCAACGTCGTGGAGCAGAATCATGATCCCGTGGTCGGCCCAAGCATGCGGGACGTCCACGGCATACTGAGCGACAAGGTCGAACAGGAGCTCCGGGTACTTGCTTCGAGTCCGGATACGCTCATGTTCCAAGTCGCCGTTGCCCTCCTCATTTCCTGACACCGAGCCCCGTTAACGCGGGGCTTTTTTATTCGTATACTTACGACATGGAAAACTGCATTTTCTGCAAAATAGTCGCCGGAGAAATCCCGGGCCACAAAGTCTATGAGGATGCCGATTTTGTCGCATTCCTCGATATACACCCCCGATCGCCCGGCCACACTCTCGTCATTCCGAAAAAGCATTACCGTTGGGTCTGGGATGTGCCCAATGTCGGAGCGTATTTCGAAGCCGCCCGCAAAGTTGCGCTCGCTCAGAGAAAAGCATTCGGAACCGACATGGTTCTTTCGAAAGTGTTCGGAGAGGAAGTGCCGCACGCGCACATTTGGATTTACCCTGACGAAACCATCCAGGGGGACAAAAAAGACTTCGCCGGAAACGCCGAGAAGATTAGGAAAAATATATAAACAAAAGCCGCGTTTGAACGCGGCTTTTATGTTACGGCATCTTTGGCTGCATTGCAGCACCGCGGGTACCTTCTGTGTCCTCGAATAAGACATAGGTGCCGTAGCCAGGAATTTCGTACGGCCCCTTCAAAATCGTACCTCCGGCCGCTTTGATATCATTCACAGTCTTATTGATATCGCCCGTGGCAACAACAATGTTCGGCGTATTCGCGCATTCTTTATTTTCGTCTGTCAGTTTGAATATGCCGCCATTAATACGATTATTCTCTTTCGGCATGCCGTCTGCGTCAGTTTCTGACGTGTGAACGACCGTGTACTCGCCCGCCTTCGCGTCGAGAGGAATAATCTTCCAGCCAAAGGCCTTGGCATAAAAATCCCCAACCTTCTTCCGGTCTTTTGCCGGTATTTCGAACCAAAATACTGGATTCATTGTTTGAATGCGTAAAACTTATAACCATTTCCAGTATACAGTACGATCATTCGACCGTAACTGATTTCGCGAGATTTCTTGGCCGATCGACATTGTGGCCGCGGGAAAGAGCGGCGTAATAGGCGAAGAGCTGGAGCGGCACGGCGGCGAGAATGGGGGCGAGCCTTTCGTCTACCTTTGGAATCCTGATAATCTCATTCGCAAGTTTTCCGATGGCCCGATCACCTTCAGAAGCAACGACGATCACATCCGCTCCTCGGGCCTTCGCCTCTTGAATATTAGAGATTGTTTTTTCATAGACGCTTCCCTTCGGAGCAAGAGCAACCACGGGAAATCCCTCTGAGATAAGAGCGAGCGGACCGTGCTTTAACTCGCCCGCTCCGTGCGCCTCGGCATGAATATAAGAAATTTCCTTGAGTTTCAGGGCGCCTTCGTACGCGAGTGGAAACATGTATTTCCTGCCGATGTAGAGCATGCTCGGCGCAGAAGCGTATTTTTGAGCAATGCGGCGGATCTCGTCTTTCCGAATGAACATTGCTTCGATTTTATTCGGAATTTCTGAAAGCTCCGAAAGCAAGGCTTTTCTCTCCGAGAGATTGAGGTCGCGGCCCGTTCCAAGGAACACGGCAAGCATTGCAAGGGCGGTGACTTGGGAGACAAAAGCTTTCGTCGACGCCACGCTTACTTCCGGCCCAGCATGATTGTAAATGCCCGCATCCGTTTCGCGCGCGATCGATGAACCGACGACGTTCACGATACCGATCGTAAACGCGCCTTTGCGCTTTGCTTCGCGAACGGCTTCAAGAGTATCGGCCGTTTCTCCCGATTGCGAGAGCGCCACAAGGACGGTGCCAGGGACGAACACTGCGTTTCGATATCGAAGCTCGGATCCGATTTCCGCGTCAACGGGAATCCGGGCAATATCTTCAATGAGATATTTTCCAACGAGGGCTGCGTAGTACGAAGTTCCGCAACCGACGAGCACAATCCGCTTCGCCGCGGAAAGTTTTTCTTCAAAGCGCTCGAGACCGCCAAGCTTTACCTTGCCTTCTTCCAAGACAATCCTGCCACGGAGAGCGTTTCGCACAACGTCAGGAGATTCCATGATCTCCTTTTCCATAAAATGTGCGTACCCTCCTTTTTGAGCCGAGTCGATATCGTGGGGTATCGATTCATTTTTCCGCGGCAGACGTTCGCGATGAATCGAGAATATTTGATGCGAATCGCCTTCGATGAAGGCGATGTCGCCGTCGCGCATGTAGACGACTTCGCGGGTGTGGCGCACGATGGGCGCAGTGTCTGATGACACGAGCCGACCATCTTTGGCAACGCCGATCACAAGCGGGCTACCCATTCGGGCCGCGACAATGAAATCCGGCTTGTCAGCATGCATGAGAGCAAGCCCATACGTGCCCTTTAGTTTTGGAAGCATATCAAATACCGCTTCCTCGAATGTCGCACCCGCCTCCATGGCCATTTCCACGAGATGAGGTATAACTTCCGTGTCCGTCTGCGAGGAGAATTTCCTACCGAGTTTTTCGAGGCCTCGGCGGAGTTCATCATGGTTCTCAATAATACCGTTGTGGACAGCCCACACCTTGCCTGTACCGGTATGAGGGTGGGCATTTGCCTCCGATGGCTTGCCATGCGTCGCCCAGCGCGTATGAGCGATGCCACTTTGCTGCTTTGCCGCGAATGCCATTGCCGTTCTCAGATTTTTCACTGGACCGACGGCTTTGCACGAACCCACTTCTGGCAAATAAACGCCAGCAGAATCGTACCCTCGGTATTCAAGGGCCTCAAGGCCGTCGAGAAGTATCCCGTTTGCCTCCTTCTTTCCGACATATCCAACGATTCCGCACATAGTCGAAGGATATAATACGCTCGCGCAGCGGAAGGTTTCGAAAAAAGCCGCACGAGCGGCTTTAGGAATTCTGCGAAGCTTCGAGCGCGTCTATTCCGGGAAGTGTGCCTTTCGCCAGGAATTCAATCATCGCACCGCCGCCCGTTGAAGCGAACGTGAATTTGTCGAGGAGACCGAGCTTTGAGACAACAGCAATAGTGTCACCCCCTCCAATAACGGAGCGAGCGCCGCTTTCCGCAATAGCGCGGGCGAGATCTTCGGTGCCTTTTCCAAATCCTTTTTCATATTCGCCGAGAGGGCCATTCCAGAGCACGAACTCCATTTCATTCAAGAGATCAGCAAGCTCGCTTATTGTCCTCGGTCCGGAATCCATGATCTTGTCACCAAGGCCGACGTGATCTGGGCTTTTGACGACCTTCTCAAGAGGATTTTCAACCATGACATCTGATGGAACGATCAGTTTCGGACTCTGTTCGATATGCTTCAAGTTAATGCGCACCTTTGCAACAACCGACCTGCCGATCTCATAGCCCTTTTCTTTGTATATGTCATTCGAAAGCGCCCCGCCAACAAAAACGTAATCGGCGATCTGGAGAAATTTCTCAATAAGCGGCAGCTTCGTATCAAATTTTGCTCCGCCAAGTATGAAAAGGAACGGACGCGGAGGATTAAAAGCTTTCGAAAGTTCCTCGACTTCGGTCGAAAGGAGCGGGCCTGCGTATGCCGGAATCAGTTTCGGAACCGACACGATCGATGCATGCTCACGGTGGGATACAGCAAACGCGTCGTTAACGTAAATATCGGCAAGGGACGCGAGTCGGCCAGCAAACACAGGGTCGTTTTCCTTTTCACCAGGATTCTTGCGGAGGTTTTCAAGCATGATGATATCGCCGTCCTCCATTGTCTTCATGACCGCAGGAGCGTCTTCGATCTTCGCCACAAATGCCTTTATCTCAATCGACTTTGAAATGTACGCTGCGACGCGCGAAAGCGAATCGGTAAGCTCGTTCTCGATGTGACTTATGACAATCGTCCGAGCACCTCGTTCCTTGAGCATGCGGAGCGTCGGAAGCGACCGTTTGATCCTGAAATCATCGCGGACCTCGTCTCCCACGATCGGAACATTAAGATCAAGGCGCACAAGCACGCGCTTTCCCTTGAGGTTCTTTTCGTCGGCGATTTTTTTAAATTGAATCGGCATATTCAATGATGTTCCCGAATTCTTTAGGCACAAGTGATTGCCTGCCAATAAGAAGACCATCGACCGATGAATCACGGAGAATGGCCTGGGCATTTTCGAAGTTAACCGAGCCTCCATAAAGAACAGGGATCTTGAGGCCAGCGGTTTTTCCCAGAATTTCGGCGGCAACCTTCCTGACATATATTGCCATTTCGTGGACGTCGGATGGCTTCAAGGCAGTGTCATAGCTCTTGCCGATGGCCCAGACTGGTTCGTATGCAATCACAATCGAACGAGAGTGTTTCTTGTCGACGACGGCCATAACAGCAAGGATTTGATCTCGTATAACCTTAAGATAATGCGCATGACCGTCGCGTTCCATTTCCCCCACGCAGAGAATGATCTGCATGCCAGCCTCAAGCGCCCGCTTCGCCTTCTCAGCGACAATAGCGTCAGTGTCTCCAACACTTCTTCGATAGCTATGACCCACGATCGCATATTCTGCACCCGTACTTGCGAGTTCCGAAGCGGATACTGATCCAGTGAAAGATCCAGCTGCTTCGCGATCAACGTCTTGGGCCGCAGTCGCAATCCCTTTTCCAGAGATTGCAGAGATGAAGGGAGCCGGAGGCGCAATGATGACAGTCACTTTTTTGGACTGCTTTGCACGCCGAGCAATCGAGGTAAAAATGGTTTTTGCCTCTGCAAGAGTCCCTGGATTCATCTTCCAGTTTCCAACAATGATGAAATGTTTTTTTACTGTATTCACGGGCCAATTATAGCAAAGCCCGAAGCGAAGGTCTTATTGGGTCTCCTTCCAGGATTTTATGTCGAACGTGCCGCCAGAGGACCCGCCGGTAAGATTAAGACTCGCGACGGATGGATCATAAATAAGGGTGGACCCTCCATCCATGGTGATATGGTTCGCTGCGGCGGCCTTTGCCGTAGCTCCTCCCGACAAATCGAAACCGCCGTGCGGAACGTATACAACAGTATCGTTCGCGCCGCCGTCGAGCGTAATCGACGGATCAGCGGTATTCGTGGAAACAAGAAGAATGTGGCCGCCCGTTCCACCTGTTATTTGAGCTCCGCCAGAAATACTGATCGTGCCGTCGGCAACGATTGCGAAACTTTTGCCTGTACCTTGCGGAGATAATGTTGAGCCACCATCGATAGTTACATTGCCAGTAACCCAGATCATGCCCGAAACAATGAGAGTGCCTCCCCCGTCCACCGTAAGATCTCCAACTATTTTCTCCGGACCGATCGTGGCACCCTGCCAGCCAACGTGAACGTCCCCTGAGTTCACCGTCCCGGCTGCGGCGGTGTTTTTCCATCCAAGAATGGTCGAGTCGGCCGCAGGATCCGACTGAACAGCTGGATCGCCACGCGACGTGTCACAAGACTTGGTGTTTTGAGTGCCCGTTTGGCAATAGAGCGCACCCGACGCATTCACATAACTCACATTGTACGCA
>DASTXF010000006.1:0-3654 GCA_035765615.1 Minisyncoccota bacterium
TCGCATTGATGTCGCCGAGACGGCCCTTCGAAAGATTCACGAGGAGAATCTTCTTGCTATCCATGAGCTCACGGAAATTGAACGAGGACTTTTCCTGAGCGATCACCGGGCGCATGATGTCGTTTGCCAGGAAGTTATCGAACTTCGAGACGATGTACGGAACGATGTTCTGGAGCGACGCTTCCCCGCCAGCCTTCGACGCCACCTCCGTCCAGAACTGAACGACAAGCGGATTGGTGCATTTGGAAATCTTAAGGTCGCGGAATGCCTTATTTGAAAGGACGCGCGACACGTCGACGAGCGTCGAACCTGTTTCTGGATCATCAATCGTGAGAAGAACGGCGTTGCGGAAGTATTGCTCGAACATCGGACCACCCGCAGTCTTCATGTCGAAAAGCTTGTTGAAAATCGAAAGCATTTCGTTTACGACGAATGTCTTCTGCTCCGGGAATCTGCGATCGTATTCGAGCATGTTGAGCGCCATCGGACGATCGACGTATGCCGGATCGAAATAGATGACATCTTTCACGCGTTCCGGCGGCACGAGGGCGAGAATGTCCTGGACATCCGAGCCGTGCGGATCGATAAAGCAAAGCCCCTGCCCTGATTTGATATCTTGGGCAATCATATTTTTGAGGAGCGTGGTTTTACCCGTGCCTGTCTGGCCGATGACATAGAAGTGACGGAGGCGGTCTTCAGGAGTAAGGAATACCTTGGTTTCCCTGCCGCGATCGATATTCGTACCGAGGAATACGCCGCTTTGCGGCAAATCCATAGGCGCCGGAGCAGTGCCAGCCTTGGAAAGCTTGACCTGAGACGTCGAAGCGCGGCCCGTTGCCGGAAGGTGCATCACTGTTGTGAGCTCCTTGAGAGAAAGAGGCAACGTATGGCCGTCTTCAAACGAACGGTACGTGAAGTCCTTGATCGAATCTTTGAGCGCGCCCTTCTTGAGCCTTTCCCATTCGATCGTGTTGCCGTGCGTGTCTTCGAACTGATTGAATGCCGATTCGATGTCGGAGAGGATCATGCTTGCGACCGGCTCGCTTTCTGCAGATGCAACGATGCGAATATTTGCCTCAATGATGGGCGAAGCAGTCTTGTTTTTAACGCTCTCGATTGCAAGTGCGTCTTCAGGACGAGGACCGGTCGACTGCGGCTCGTCTTTTTTCTTTGGCGAGGACACAAAAAATCCCTTGGCCTCCTTCACGAAAATGCTACCGAATGACGAAGACTGGAGAGCCTCCTTGAGAGGCTTGCCCTTATGAACGCTTTCAAGAGCCTTCTTGTATTTCTCTACGTAATAGTCGCCTTTTGGACGAAGAACGAGCTGAATTGCCGCGCCTTCTCCGTGTTTCTTTATTTTGGAAAAACTATTGAGGATCACATTCCCCGGATCAAAATCGAACTTGTCGTACGTCTTGAGACTGAAAGCCGGGTTCCTCGACTGACGGGCAATAGAAACGAGTGACACGCCCTTATCAGCAAAAATGTTGTAGTCGTCTTTCTTTTCCGTCACTTTTGCATCCGGAAAAATGGAAAGGATCTGCTTTTCGAACAAGTTTCGCTTGGCATCAGGCACGGCAGAATAGAAAACGAATTCATCGGAGCCATTTGCGACCGAAAGTTCGAACGTATACGGATCATCCTCGCCGACCGACATCATGCCGGCATAAAACTGCTCCATTGCGGAGACAATTTCCTTGAGGCCCTTCTGCGGTGCGTCTTTCCCTGGCTCTGGAAGAGCGATTTCATAAAGCGTCATGTGAAGCGACTTCCAAAGCGGCGTTTTTTCCTTAAGCCCGTCGATTTTGAAACCGGACTTTACGTATTGAACGAGGAAACGATGGAAATCGTCAGAGAGGTGCGGATCATTGAATTTTTCGAGAAGCGAAAGGACGTTCGAAATGCCTTTCTCATACATGATGCCAACGAGCTCTTCGACCTTGGCGTCATGTTCCTCCGGCATGAGCTCAAGAACGATGGCCTCAGACTCCTTTTTCGACATTTGCATGTCAGGATGTAGGACCTCGTGCGGAGCCTTCTCGGCATACGATGCCACAGTCTGCTTCGTGATCGATTCCCTATTCGCCGCTTCCCCGCGATCGGCGAGCGCTTTTTCCTTGAGGGCGATCTGCTCGCGCAAATAAGCAAGCTCTTGTTCGGGAGTCTCGAACTTGTGCTCGGGAGTATGCGGCGCGAATGATTCCATGGGCTTTATTATAGCCCATTTTCAGAAACGATTGAGTGGCTAGGAGCTCCTCGGAACAAGGAGCACCGCGCGGTCATTGTCTTTCCATTCTTTCATTTTGGTGTGAGTAAGCGCTATAAACTTCCCATTTTTATACTGGAATGAAGGGACGCACGGAACATTGTCGTCATTCGGCAAAACAGAGCCAAAACAATAGTAGACATTTCCATCCTTGAATCTCTCGTACTTTTTCTTTACATCCTCCGATGCTCGGTCGAGATCGGAACACATCCATTTGACGAAATTGATATCGGCCACCGCGTCAGACTGTCCCTTTTTGCATACCCCACGTCCCACTTCTTCAATACTCGACCCTCTGAATGAAGTAAACCCATGGGCCTTTATATCTTCGGGTGACAAAGCTCCGTACATCACGCCGCTTACATCGAAATTCGTTGTGTATTCCCCGAATTTCCTGCCCGTACCGAGTATTTCGCTCAAAAGCTCGCTGCTGCGCACTACGGTCTCCTTTACGGGAGCGCCTTTTGGTCCATAGAAATCGTTTATCTTCTGGACGAAATCGTCGAGCTTCATCGGAGCCTGCCTACCGAGGACCTTTTCAAGTTCGTCTATTCTTGTATCGAGCACGGCACGTACGACCTCGGCGGGAGCTATGTTGCCCGAATCTATTGCCTCGCTAATCTTCTCCCTGAGATCGTGCAACGCGGCATTGAGCGCCTCAGCCTTCTTCAATACGGAAAGCGTCCGGTCAACATCGCTTGTCGGAATCGCCGCGATTTGTTCTTTGAATTTAGATACACGCCGTTCAACTACTTGGCGGTATTCCTCGAGTTTTTGAAGCCTTTCCGCCTGCGCGATCTCGGGCGACACCCTTTTTTCCGGATCAGAAGCCAATTTTTCCGAAGCGGGCCTGCGGTAATCGGGCCAGTCTTCTCGTGCCGGACCCGCAGAAAAGACTGTGTCGACCGTTTTTCGGGCATCAATGAATTCGAGCTTTCCAGCCCGAATCTCCGGAGCTCTCACATCGAACTTCGTAACGTTTCCTTGCGTGCCGAAATCGGGATTCTTATTCCAGCCTTCCCCTTGGAAAAGGGCGTACTGGTCCTTGAACTGCTGATAGAGATACGCCTTGTCGGAAAGCTTCGTTGGCTGGTTGACGAATTCTTTAAAAACATAAAAGTCGAGTTCGTTCTTGTAGCCGTCGGCCTGCCACGCTCGGATAATCCGATCGAGAGCGCGAATTGAGAGTACACCTTCCTTGAGTCGGTACTGAAACGCCCTGGTGACGCCGCCCTGAGCGAATTTCCCAGCTTCACCCATATCAAGACCCGAAAAATTTTCCTGGGTCGCGCGAGCGGCGCGAGCAAGATTCCAGAGCTTCTGCATGCTGCCCTCGGGCATTTCTATATCTCCGTGCTTGTCCATGACTCGAGCAACGATGAGCT
>DASTXF010000007.1:0-15642 GCA_035765615.1 Minisyncoccota bacterium
CAATTCACGGGCATCAAGCTTTTCTTTAAGAACGATACCTGGTCGCCGTCATCGGGCATGATGTCGCCGTCCGATGTCATTAGAATGAAGCCGAGCCCCGTTTTTGCCGAGTACCAGTAATTCGGAAGGAAAGGTGCTACACTGAGGCAAGTTCGAAATTAATAAAAATCTCATATGAAAAGATCGACTCTCTTTATTGCGATTATCGTGATCGTCGTCGTGGTGCTCATCGCGTGGCGATCGTCTTCGGGAACGCCGCAGACCGCTTCTACGACGCCTGAGGCGACAACAACTGCCCAGACGACCACGAACCAGCCTTCGCAAACTACGCAGTCAGCACAAACCGCACAACCTGCCAAAACTACTTCGGCCGTTCCAGCGGGCAAGACGGTATATGTTTCCATCTCCAATTATTCGTTCGTGCCTGCAACCCTTTCTATAGCGAAGGGCACGACCGTCGTCTGGACCAATCATGATTCTATGCCGCATACGGTCACCGCAGCCCCGGGCGGCCCGTCGAGCAAAGAGCTTTCGAAGGGAGTAACGTACAGCTTTACCTTCAATACTCCGGGAACTGTGAACTATCACTGCTCCATCCATCCTGGCATGCTCGGAACCGTGTTTGTTACGGAATAAAATCGAGGTTTCAGTGTGGGTATAAAAAAGCTCCGGCGTTGCCGGAGCTTTGCGTATCAGCGGGAACCGCGATAGGCGTATTGGCCGATTTCGGCGAGGGCGATCGCCGATTCGGTATTCACCACGAGATCCTCAGGAGAGAGATAGTTTTTCTCTTTGCCGCGGATCGATTGGGCGAAGTTCTTCATAAGGAGCGAAAATCGCTTCTCGTAGTCGGTCGGATATCGGCGCGTGCGACTCGCGGGGTATCCGTGCCGCTCGATCGTGGCGATTCCGCTTTTCGTATCGAGCGAAAGCTCGCCCTGGTCGAAACGGATCGAAATCCGTTCCGGGAAGATCCGATCGGGCAGACGGCGCGTTCCCGAAAAGAAGAACGTCACCCCGTCGGAGCGCCGGCCGGCGACGGCGTAGTTCGAGAAATCGTCGTTCAGACGAAAAGCTTCGAACGGCGCCTTGCCGAGAAGGAAGTGAAGGTAATCGATCTCGTGCGGGAAATGGTCGAGGAGAAGGCTCCTCGATTTTTTCCAGCCCTCGCTCGGTGCGTGATAGGAGAAATCGAGCCGCACCGAAACAACCTTACCGAGGTTGTTTACGTGAGTTCCGAGATCTTCCTTGACCCAGACATATGGCGGGTCGAAGCGCCGCGGATGGCAGCTCGTAATGACGAGGCCGTCACGTTGGGCGATGCGGAGCGCCGATTTCACGATCTTGAAACCTTCGGCATCGATCGCGAGAGGCTTTTCGACGAGCACGTGCTTGCCGGCCTTCACGGCGGAAAGAAGCTGCTCAGGGTGGCATTCGTCGGGCGAGGCGATGATTACCGCTTCGACCGACGGATCGCCGAGGACACCCACGGCGCTTGCATAACGGCGAGCGTTTGATCCGCCGCATTTGGCGGAATGGCTCATTCGTTCGGGGAAAGGGTCGTGGAGCGCGACGAGCTCGAAGCCGAGATCGTTTGCGGGGATGATGTGGCCGCGGCATGCGTGTTCACCGCAGCCGATGACTCCATACTGGATTTTCTTCATGGCGTTAAGGGACTTGTTCGCTTTTACACTAGGCTTTTTCCCGTATATGTCAATAAAAAAGCCCGCCGTGCAGGGCGGGCTTGAATTCTGGGATTAGCCGCAATTCGCAGCGTCAGCGCTTGATCCGGCAAGCTCGGTCCGAATCCCGAATGGTTCGTTGAATGCCGACTCGTAGAGTTGGCATGTTTCTTCGAACGCTTCGGTAAGTCGGTCGACATCGCCTCCGCCTCGCATTCCGAGGTACGGAAAGTGGTGGAGTATCTCGCCGAAGCAATCAATGCAGTCGTCGAGGTATTTTCTCGTGTCGAACATGTGGGCATGCCACGCTTCGTCGATCTCATTCGTCGGGATGACGTGCTTGCCGCACGTCGCCTTGAGAAGGAGGAAGCGCCGGTATTGCCGTAGCACCTTGCTCGCGAATTCTTCATCCCAGCCGTAGCCGCCGAGAGTCGTCGGCTGCGTCAGGATGAATTTGACGGGGTCAAGATCGAGAAAGTCAATCGCGCGCTTGATCTCGGAGTGAGGCTTTCTGAACTGCGGAATCGGTGGGTAATCCTTGGGTATCCCTTTGGGTATTTGCATCTTCAAATGAGCGGGTTTCGGGAGAAGAGTAGCATGAAAATGGCGGATCGAGAAATAAAAAGGCTCCGAACGGCGTCGGAGCCTTGTTTGCGCTGCCGGTTACGGAGGCGCAAGGAGGAGGGTCATGGTCTTCCGGATGCCTCGGGCGAACCCTGCTCTCGTCATGGGGGACGTTGAGGAGAGCTCCTCAGGAGTCGGGAAGAGTGATCGATGGACGGCGAGGGATGCTGCGATGAATTCAGGAGGGTAGACCTCGAATTTCGGCATGTGAGGGAGGAGTTCTGCCTCGATCCGTTCCTGTCGCCGCTTTTCCCAGGCCTTTTTGAGCGGGTAAAGAGCGATGCAGAGGAGAGCCTCTTCGTCGGTGAGACCAGGGGGAACCATAGTCGGGCTGAAGAAGCTGTGAAGGGCCCATCGGTCTTCTTCGCTCCGTACGGCGCGGCTTGTCCGATAATCCTGCATGACGCTGTCTTGACGGTGCGATGAAGAATCTTCGTCGTTCATATGTTCCTTTCTGGCAAAACCTTATTTCACAGGATGGATCCTGTCAATCAAAGCAATACGCGCTATACTGGGCCCATGGAAACCAACACAATCTCTTCGTTCGGCACATGGAACCGTCTTGGCTCGAGGACGTATTGGCTCTTTCTCTTCGGCAAGCTCGGCGTGTCTGCGGCCTTTTTCGTGCTCGCTGTCATTTTCACGATCGCTCGATCGCTTTCGGCCATGCCCGCACAGGTTGTGCCGTTTCTTGGTCTTATCGGGGTCGCATGCTTCACGATATTTTTCGTCGCTCTCGGCTACGCGCTCTTCGCATCATGGATTGTCTACCGGAGCCATGAATTCTGCCTTGCTGATGACGCCCTCAAAGTAAAGCAAGGAGTTGTCACGAAGCAGGAAGTAGCTATCCCGTATCGTCAGATTCAGAACGTCGATATCGAACGTTCCGTTTCCGAGCAAATTTTCGGTCTCTCGCGGCTCGTGATTCTCACTGCTGGGCATGAAGATGCAGGGGAAAAGGATCCGGCCGAAGGCATCCTTCCTGCAATGGACAAGAACCTCGCCTCGTCGCTTCAGGAAGAGCTCTTGAAGCGCGCCGATGTTCAAAAAGTTGTTCAAGCTGATGCTGCGGCAAACGCCCGCATATGATAACGAGCATACTTTCATACGTTTCGAGTCTCGATTCTTCAATCCTTTACGCGATTCAGTCGATCGGTCCGACATGGCGGCCTGTGGCGATGTTTCTTTCTTACGGGCTCGGGTACTGGTCGCTCATTGTCGCCTTTCTTGTCGCCCTCTTTCTTTTGCGAAGGCATCGCGTAGCGCTTGAACTTATTGTGGTCGTCATTGTGTCTCTCGCTGCCACTCTCATACTCAAAGAAATGTTCCATGCAGCGAGGCCGTATGTCGTCGATCCTTCGGTGATTAAATATGACACCGATTCCGGTCCCGGCTTGCCGTCGGCGCACGCCCTTATGACGATGGTTGTCCTCGGTTGGATCGTTATTCGTCACCCGAAGAGCCGTATTCTCGTGTGGGGCTCCGTGTCGCTCGTGTTGCTTATCGGCCTTTCTCGCATATATCTTGGTGTTCATTATCCGTCGCAGGTACTTGCCGGCTGGCTTTTCGGCATCCTCTTTCTCTATATATTCAGAGTTATCGATAAGCGCCTTTGGGCGCCGTTTCAAAAGAAGCTTCGCTAAGGCCGCCTTTACTTTTGGCTCGCGGTCGTTAGTCTGTGTCGAGTATGGTTCCTTATGCGTTTCCTAACGCCTCCAATTTTGACATTGCCCGTTCTCTCATGAATCGCCTCTGGATCATGTATGATCTCGGCGGCATATCGTATGGCCGGACCGAACGCGCGGCGCTTCTCGAATCGGTGATCGACCTCACGTCGCTTCGCTTCCGTGCGGACTTGGTCGAAACAGAGCTTCTCATTCGTGAGGCGTATGGAAGGAAGATCCCGAAATGGGAGATGTTTCCCGAATTCATCGTTCCCTTGCCTCATATCTGTTTTGCCCATTTTTCGCAGCTCTGCATTGATACGATGGGCGAATGGTATGCACAAGATCCGCTCGTTGAAGTCCGTCCCGGCGAATACGTTTCGATTGCGGAAAAGAGGATATACGACGCAATCGCGCATATCACCGACGCCCGTGAGGAGGCTTCGAAGCTCAGGGCGCACGGCATTAATCCGAGCGCCCGAGAGCTCATCGAAGAAGGCAGGCAAAGAAAAAGAGGAGGAAAAATATTCTAATCAAAGGCCCCGCATGCGTGCGGGGCCTTTTTATATGAGATTTGTCTCTAGATTTTCTTGGGCTGGTATTCGGCTGGGGCTTTGGCGAGCCACTCCTCGAGTTTTTCTCGGGAAAGGAGACCGCGCTGCGCGCCGATGTCCTGGACGACGGCGACTGCGTTTACTGGAGCCCAGCGAAGGGCGTCTCCGAGCGATTTGCCGAGAGCGAGGGCGACGGTGAGCGTTGAAGCGAAGGCGTCGCCTGCGCCGGTACGCTCGAATGGAGGTTTCGGATCAGGATAGGGAGGCATGAAATACGCATCGGTGCCGTCGAATGCGTATGCGCCGTTCGGACCGTCGGTAATCACCACTGTTTTTGGTCCAAGGTTGCGCATCGACGCCATGAGGAGCTTCACGTTTTCTTCAGTTGAATTGAGTATTCTCTGTGCTTCTTCCTTGTTGCAGAAAAAGACATCGGTTCGTCGGTAGAGCTCGCCGAGTTTTTCGATGCCAAGCGACATCTGGAATGTTCCCGGCTGAAAGGCGACCTTGATGTCAGGATTTTTCTTGAGCCAGTCGGTGATCTGGAGATGGTAATCGTATGAATTGCCGCCGAGCGAGCTTACATAGACCCATTTTGGATTTGGAATCTTTGGAAGTTTGTAAGGGTACTCCTGATGTTTTACAAGAATAGTACGGTCGGCTTCGTACCAAAGCACATAGTGGTAATTCGTCTCCATTCCTTTATGGATCGTGACGTAGCGCGTGTCTACTTCATTGCCCCTGAGTGATTCGAGGCATTCCTTGCCGTTCTGGTCGCTTCCGAGGTCAGTCGCGAGGGCCGAACGGAGGCCGAGCCTTGCCGCGGACACGGCAGCGTTTGCGCTATTGCCGACTGCGCGAACCACTGTTACCGAGTCGTAAGGAATCTTGTCCGCGAACTTCATGCAGAGTTCGCAGCTTTCGTGATTGATATTGCACGTGACGTGCGCGTCTTTGAGTTTGATGAATGCATCGGTGACGGTGTCTCCGATTGCAAGGAAATCGATTTGTTTAGAAAACATGCCGTAATTATAGCAAAGCGATGCGTATTGCCGAACAGAGCTTGTTTCTTGGTATAATGATTTCATGAAAACCTTGCGAGAATACGTGCGGGATGCGATGGAAAGAAAAGTGGCGATCGGCCATTTCAACATTTCGAATATAGAAGGCTTTTGGGCGGTGGTTCGAGCAGCCAAAGACGTGTCTGCTGCGGCAGGCAGGGAAATCCCCGTCATCATCGGTGTTTCCGAAGGCGAGCGTTCATTTATTGGCGTGGAGCAGGTAAAGGCTCTCGTCGATACTATTAAGAAAACGGGCCAGCCGGTATTTCTAAATGCCGACCATACGTATTCTTTCGATAAGGTTAAGGAAGTTGTTGATGCCGGATACGATTCTGTTATTTACGATGGAACCGAGGCGAATTTCGATGATAATGTCGCGGTGACAAAACAGTGTGTTGCGTACATGAAGGCAAACGCCAAGGATCGCGACATGATCCTTGAAGGCGAGCTTGGTTTCATCGGAAAATCATCGAAAGTGCTCGAAGGCATTCCTGCGGGCGTAAAGATTTCGGAAGAATTCCTGACGAAGCCAGAGGAGGCCAAGAAATTCGTCGAGCTTACCGGAATCGACATGCTCGCCCCGGCAGTCGGAAATATTCACGGTATGCTTTCCGGCGGCAAGGATCCCGCGCTTAATATTGGTCGCATCAAAGAGATCGCAGACGCGGTCAAAATCCCGCTTGTCCTCCATGGAGGCTCGGGAAATTCGGCTGAAGACTTCAAGGCTTCAATCGATGCAGGTGTTGCAATCATTCACGTAAATACAGAAATCCGTGTGGCATACCGCAAGGCGCTCAAAAAAGAACTCGAAGAAAACGTCGACGAGGTTGCTCCGTACAAGATCATGAAGCCCTCTGTTCTCGCCATGCAGGCCGTTATTGCTGAAAAACTTCGGATATTCAATAAGATGTAGGACCCATGGACCCTGTTCAATTCGAAGAGCAGGAATATCGGCGGTCGCAAGCCTCACGTTTCTCTGAGGATCAAAAGTCAGCACTTGTGCGGTTTGTTGAGCGCATGGGTGTACCGGAAGAGCGCGTCAACCAGGTTCTTATCGGGGCTGCGGTTTTGTTTTTGTTCCTGAGTGCGGCTATTGCTTTTGGTTTTTTAGGGACGTCAAAACAAGTGCTTCCTCAGCGAAATGAAGGAGCGGCTTTCGTGCCTGGTCCAAACCAATAGCATGCGCACTCGAGGTTTTACACTTATCGAGCTTCTCGTTGTGATTGCTATCATCGGTCTTATGTCATCGATCGTGCTTGCAAGCCTCAATACTGCTCGTTCCAAAGCACGCGATGCATACCGGCTTGCCCAAGTCACGGAAATTCAGAGGGCGCTTGAAATGTATTACAACGATTACGGACAATATCCCGCATCGGGAGGCGCCGTTTCGCCAAATAACGGTTGGTCGAATAGCGGCGATTCGAGCTGGGCTGCCCTCCAGACGGCTCTTCAGCCGTATCTTTCGACCGCTCCGCACGACCCTCAGGAAAATAGCGGATTCGCAGGCTGGGGCGGCTATAACTTCTCTTATTATTCTTTAGGTTATGACTGTAACCAGAAGTGGTACATGCTCGTCTATGATCTCGAGAATGCCAAGGGGCCGGATAATGGCCAGTATGCGTGCGACGGCTCATTCTTTCAGTACGGCGGCGATGGCGCGAGTACGAACATAAAGACCGTCGGCGCGAAGTCGCAGTAGGGTAATGTGGGTTTCCACGATGCGCAAAGGCTCGGAATGTCTTACAATTCAATGATGAATTCAATTTCCGCTCTTAAAGATTTTCTCAAGGAAAATTTCAAAGGTGACATCGACGACTCAGATGCCTCGCTTACACGGTTCAGCCATGACGCATCTCTCCTCGAAGTTAAGCCGAAGGTCGTGCTTTTCCCGAAAGACGCGAACGATATAAAGGCAGTCGTGAGATTCGTTCGCGAAAATAAGGAAAAATACCCCGATCTTTCCGTCACGGTCCGGTCGGCCGGTTCTGATATGTCCGGCGGTCCGCTCAATGATTCGGTGATTCTCGATGTCACAAAATATCTCCACGGCATTCTCAATCTTTCGAAAGCCACAGATGGCAAGGGAGGGGAAGCAACGGTTCTTCCGGGAACGTTTTATCGCGATTTCGAGCCGGAGGCGGCCAAACTCGGGCTTTTTCTCCCGTGCTATACGGCCTCGAAAAATCTGAATACCCTCGGCGGCATGGTTGGAAATAATTCCGCCGGGGAAAAGACTCTCCGCTATGGCAAGATGGAAAATTTTGTGAAGGAACTCAAAGTCGTGTTCTCAGATGGCAACGAATACGTCGTTCGACCGCTCGCGAAAGCCGATCTCGACAAGAAAATTTCCCAGAACGATTTCGAAGGCAGCGTGTACCGAGAAATTTGGGACATCGTTACCAAAAATTCTCGCGAACTGACATTCGCCAAGCCAAAAGTGAGCAAGAATTCGGCAGGGTATTACCTTTGGAATGTGTGGAATCCTGAGACAGAAGTGTTCGATCTCACTCGGCTTATCGTCGGATCGCAGGGGACGCTCGGGATCGTGACCGAGCTCACGATCAGGCTCATGCCCATAAAGCCGCTTTCCAAGCTTTTCGTTATTTTCATGCCGTCTCTCGATAAGCTTGGAGAAATTGTGCGCGACATCGTGGCTTTCAAGCCGGAAAGCTTCGAATCATACGATGACAGTACTATGGCGCTCGCGGTGAAATTCATGCCCGACATGATAAAAACCATGCGCCTTCATAATTTTGCGCGGCTCATTTGGAGTTTCCGGCCTGAAGCATGGATGGCGCTCTCGGGAGGCTTTCCAAAGCTTGTGCTCCTTGTTGAATTTTCGGGCGATGATGAAAAAGAAATCGACGCCACCATTGATGCTCTTGAAATGAAAATCAGGCATTACGGATTCAAGATGCGCAGGGCAAAAAACGAATTCGACTCCGAAAAATACTGGACGATTCGCCGCGAGAGCTTTAACCTCCTTCGTCAGCATGTGAAGGGAAGGCGAACTGCGCCATTCGTTGACGATATCATTGTTCCGCCAGAAACGATGCCGGATTTTCTGCCGAAAATGCGCAAAATCCTCGACGATTACAAGCTCCTTTACACCATCGCCGGTCATGCAGGCAATGGAAACTTCCATATTATTCCTCTTATGGACATGCGCGATCCGGCGAATGTGAAGGCGATCGGCGAAGTTTCAGACAAGGTCTATGACCTCGTGCTTTCCTACGGCGGATCAATCACGGCAGAACATAATGACGGAATCATTAGAACGCCGTATCTTTCAAAGCAGTTTGGTTCAGACATCGTTGCTCTCTTTGAGAAGGCAAAAAATGCCTTCGATCCCGTTCATATACTGAATCCAGGCAAAAAAGTCGGTGGAACGAAGGAATACATGATGGCACACCTCGTGCGAGCATGATAAAATAGAGTCATGTCAGTCGAATTCGAAGAAAATAATTACGCGCAGCGTAATTGGAATAGCGGCGAAGAAACCCCGAAAATCGCGGGCTGGCTTATTTCCCATGGCATCGCTAAAGATGTCTCTGGGGCAAACAAGATCCAGATCGCGGCTGCGTGCGTGTTTTTCGCCCTCGCTCTCTATTTCGCGTTCCACTAAACGCGCCCTAAAGCGGGGGTTTTTGACATTTATGCGGCTTTGTATATACTAGGAAACCTATGGCAATAACCCTCAAAGTTGAAAAGCGCGACGCGAAAGCGGACGTTGACGCTCTCCGCAAGGCGGGCAAGATTCCGGCTGTTTTTTACGGCAAGAAAGAGCCTTCTATGCCGATCTCGATCGCTTCGGTCGATTTCGTAAAGGCTTATAAGCACGCCGGCGAATCGACGGTCGTCATCCTCAAAGGCGACGGCATCGAAGTTGAGTCCCTCATTCACGATATCGACCTTCACCCGGTCACGAACAAGCCTCTTCACGCTGATTTCTACGTCTTCGAAAAAGGCAAGAAAATCAAAGTCGGCGTTCCTCTTGAATTCGTCGGCACCGCTCCGGCGATCAAGGAACTCGGTGGCACCCTCATCAAAGTGCTCCACGACCTCGAAATCGAGGCGCTTCCAAAGGATCTCCCTCACAAGATCGAGGTGGACATCGCCGCTCTCGTCGACTTCAAGTCTTCGATCAAAGCTGGTGATCTGAAACTTCCTGCAGGCGTCGCTCTTGCGGCCAATGCCGAAGATATCGTCGCTTCCGTAGCTGAGCCAAAGGAAGAAGTCGAAGAAGTTTCCGCTCCTGTCGATCTTGACGCTATCGAAGTCGAAAAGAAGGGCAAGGAAGCCAAGGAAGGCGAAGCTGGCGAAGAAGCCGCTCCTGCCGGAGACAAAAAAGAGGCAAAGAAATAAATCAATCGAAAACGCCCGCTCGGGCGTTTTCTCGTAGCCGAATAGGGAGTGCGGTATAATGAAGCGGCTATGTACCGCAATCTTTTGGCGTCCGCGCTTCTCATTGCTACCGTCCTGTCCGCACCTCTTCCGGCGCTCGCGCAAGTTTCATCATCCGATTCTTCTTCAGGAACCGACATTCAGGCCGCTGCTGCGGCACGCCAAAGCGACCTTCAGGCCCAGCTTGACCAAGCACAGAAGGAGCTTGCCGCTTTGAATGCGCAGAGCGACCAGGTGAAGAGCCAGAAAGCATCGCTTGAACGCGATATCTCGCTTTTGAATCTTCAGATCGCGTCTGCTGAGGCCCAGATAAAGGTGAAAAACCTTACGATTACTCAGCTCACCAAAGATATTGGCACCAAGCAAGACACGATCACTGATCTCCAGGGCAAGCTCGACCGAAGCGCCGAGTCGCTTTCGGATCTCTTGCGAAAGACGAATGAAAACGACGCCGTGTCGCTTCCGGTGATTCTTCTCGGTCAGAGGAATTTTTCCGCATTTTTTAGCGAGGTCGATTCGTTTCAGACGATTAAAAACGCTCTTTCCTCGTCGATGGAGGACGTGAAGACGTTCAAAGGCCAAACCGAGGCGGAAAAAGCCGACCTCGAAGACAAGAAGAACCAGGAATTGAATGCCCGCGAGGATATTCTTGCTGCGGAGCGTTCGATTCAGCGCGCTAAATCCGACAAGAACACTATTCTTACTGCCACAAAAGGACAGGAGGCCGCATATGCCAAGCTCATTGAAGACAAGGAGCGAAAGATTGCTCAGATATCGACCGCTCTCTTCTCGCTTCGCGACTCGAACGGCATTCAGTTTGGTCAGGCGCTTCAGTATGCGACCGTTGCTTCGCAGAAGACGGGCGTTCGCCCGGCGTTCATTCTCGCGATCTTGACCCAAGAGACCGATCTTGGAAAGAATCTCGGATCGTGCTACTTGAGGAATTACGATACGGGTGATGGCGTATCAGTGAAAGACGGGTCGCCGAAGCCGCGCACAATGAGTCCAACTCGCGACGTTCAGCCGTTCCTTGATCTCACCCGATCTCTTGGGCTCAACCCTCAGTCGCAGCGCATTTCCTGCTGGATACCGATGTATTATCGCGGCCAGCCTGCCGGATGGGGAGGCGCCATGGGTCCGGCCCAGTTCATACCGTCGACATGGGATCTCTTTGCTACCCGCATCGAGAAGGCCCTCGGTGCAAGCCTTGCTAATCCGTGGGATCCGCAGCATGCCATCATGGCATCGGCTCTGTATCTTTCCGATCTTGGAGCTGGTCTTCAGACATATTCTGCTGAGCGCGATGCCGCCTGCCGTTACTATTCGGGCAAGAAATGCAGCGCTGGAACTGGTGCTTCGTACGGCAGTTCCGTTATGAATAAGGCCGCAAACATTCAGGAATGCATGATCGATCCTATTTTGGGCAAATCGAACGGCTGCTAAGTACCCGGAATTTGCTTTTTATAAGGCTTTCGGCTATAGTTTGGGCTCTATGAAAAAGGATATTCACGCAAAAAACTATCGCCCGGTTATTTTCCTCGACAACTCGTCGAAGACGCGCTTTTTGATCAATTCTACGGTTAATACCAAGGAAACCGACAAGTGGGAGGACGGCAAGGAATATCCTCTTTTCCACGTTGAAATCTCGTCGGCTTCGCATCCGTTCTATACGGGCAACGAAACGGTTATCGACACCGCCGGCCGCGTGGAGAAGTTCAAGGCTCGCCAGGCGAAGTCTAAGAAGGCGTAACGAAGAAAGCGGGAGGCATTCTCTCGAAAACCCCGGAAATTTTCTCCTGAAAATTTCCTTCGTCCGGTGCCGTCGCACCTTCCAGAGGGTTTTCAAAAGAATGTCTCCCGCTTTTTAGCTATACTTACCAAAGCAATGGACGTAGCGAAATACAAAAAGAATCACAAGACGGCGTATCTCGCCGAAATGTACGAAAAGCTCGAGAAAGACGAGGCTGATTTGAAGGCGCTTATGGAAAGCGATCCGTCCATGCGCGAACTCGGCAAAGCCGATCTTGAATCCTTGGAACTCCAGAAGAAGGATATCGTTTCGCAAGTTGAAGCGATAGAGAAGGCCGACAAGGAAGAAGAAGAATTTCCGAACGAAATCATTCTCGAAATCCGAGCGGGTGCCGGAGGCGACGAGGCGGCTCTTTTTGCAGGCGAGCTTGCATCGATGTACCGGTCATATGCCGCAGTGCAGGGCTGGCAGGTTTCTGTGCTCGATGAATCCGTTTCCGACATCGGCGGCATCAAGGAAATTTCCCTGGAAATCCATGGAAGGGACGTATATAAAAAGCTCCGCTACGAAACTGGCGTCCATCGTGTTCAGCGCGTGCCCGAAACCGAGAAAATGGGTCGTGTCCACACGTCGACTGTGGCTATCGCCATTCTCCCGATCAGGAAACATTCGACCGTCGAGATTAATCCCGCCGATATCGAGATGGAATTTTCGCGTGCAGGCGGCAAAGGCGGCCAGAACGTGAACAAAGTCGAAACGGCAGTAAGGCTCTTCCACAAGCCGACGGGCCTCGCGGTGCGCGTTACCGCCGAACGTAGCCAATCAAAGAACCGCGAGCGCGCCATGGTCATGCTTACGGCTATGCTTCAGCAGAAAAAGGACGAAGAAGAAGCCGCAAAATTCGCCGCAAACAAGAAATCCCAGCTCGGCACCGGATCGCGCTCTGAAAAAATCCGCACGTACAATTTCCCGCAAGATCGTATTACCGATCATCGTATTAAACAAAGCTGGCACCATATCGAATCGGTGCTCTCGGGCGAAAAGCTCGGAGACATCATCGATACGGTTACAAACTTCACCGGCGAGGTGTCACACGACGGGGGAGAAGACGAATAAAAAAAACGCCCGACGATCGTCGGGCGTTTTGATTATCCGATGTGGAAAAGGCCGGTTACAAAATCCGTTATTTTGGTGCAGTCGGTGTATGTCCCGGGGTATGTCATGCCGGATGAGAGGATAAGTCGCAGACTGACGTCCGGATATTTTCCTAGATCGATTTCTAATCGCTTGGTAAGGGCTCGGAGCGCGAGGTCCCAAACCTTTTCTCGTCGCGGCATCGAGAGCGGCCCTTCGCCCGTGAGCGATTCGAATACCACATGAGGATCGAGCCCGCAGCGAAGATCTTTGCGCGGTATCGGCCTCACTTCCATGTAGAAACCCTCCCGAGGGAACCCTTTTTTGTAAAGGGCGATTCGAGGAACGATTCGCCGCGGATCATCATCGACGAAACTCAAGAAATAGGCTTGAGCGCGGCTTTTCATTTTTCCGCCAGTCACGCTTATTGCGTGGCGGGGGATCTCGATCATCGTTTTTGCAGGGTCGAAGTTCATCTATTTTCGAATCTAAGCGATATCATGAATTTGCGCAAGAAAAAGCGCCGCGATATCGCGGCGCTTCGATGAGAATAGTCAGACGGGCAGGGCGTCCATGAGCCTTTTTGTCTCACGGAAGCGTTTTCGCGCTTCAATGAGCCGAGGGTCTGAAATGACCCGTCGGAGAGTCTCTGCGCGCGCACCGTGCTTCTCAAGTTCCTGGCGCTTTCTCGAAAGCTCGGCCTCGAGCTCCGATATTCGGCCGGCGCACTCTGCCGACTTGAACGCCACGGACGAGAGCTCGTTTTCCGCGAGGTCCAGCTTTCCCGCATCCGCGAGAAGGCTTTCGAACGTCTCGAGAATCTTTCCGAGATCTGGCTCAGGCGAAGCTTCGGGAAGGACGACGACGGGCGCAGTCGGAAGGGGTAAGACTTCCTCCGGTGCCGTTTCGAGCACGGGGAGCGCAGGGCGGGAAGCGGCGGTGGGAATGACTTGAACGATCGCTGGGGGTGTCTCCTTTTCCGGAGCGGGCCGGTAGACGCTGTCAGTCATTCTCTTCCTGAGCTCGTCGTACAATTCGTTTGCTTTCATGCCTGACCTCGAAAGGCGGCAATCATAGCGGGAATCGTTCGACGTGCTCCATTGCACCACAAGGTCAATGCCGGTGACGTCGACGTGGCGAAGCCGAACATGCGGTTCGCCGCCGCCATTTGCCCGAACCCGGGATTTTACAGTGAGGGTAAACTGAATGCCGTAAAAGCCGAATTCGAAGAGCATGCGCCGCATGAGCGCGTGAACTTCTTTCACCGAGTAATCAAGCTTGATTCCTCGGTGGGTGAGTTCCGGTGGCCGTTTGGTACGGATAGATATCATGGGTAGTAAGAACGTTTATCTAAAATCTGCATGTAAATCATGATTTTGTCAATAAACAGGCCATGTTCTTGCCTTTTTAGGGCCTATCTGTTAAGCTTTCGAAACGTTTTAAACACGCAATTAATCGATGCCAACCGCAAAAAATAAGGATTCCATGGTAGAGGCGATGTTCAAAGTAGGGGCCCACTTCGGCCTCGCTAAGGCGCGCCGCCACCCTTCGACCAAGCCGTATGTCTTCGGCATGAAGAACAAGATCGAGATCTTCGACCTCGAAAAGACTCATGAAGCCCTCGAGAAGGCAAAGGCCTTCGTCGCTTCTGTAGCAGCTTCGGGCAAGCAGGCACTCTTTGTCTCGGGTAAAAGCGAGGCCATTCCTGCCGTACGATCTGCAGCATTGAAAGCTGGCCAGCCTATGGTTGCCGGCCGCTGGATCGGCGGAACGCTCACCAACTTCGGACAGATCCGAAAGCGCATCGAGAAATTCGAAAGCCGCCTCAAGGAAAAGGAAAAGGGCGATCTCGCTAAGTACACCAAAAAGGAGCGCCTTCTCATCGACCGCGAAATAGCGAAGCTCGAGACCCTCTTTGGCGGCATTGTTTCCATGAAGGACAAGCCAGGCGTTCTTATCGTCGTTGATCCTAAGAAAGAGGCTATTGCTGTAGAGGAAGCGCGCCAGACCGGTGTTCCTGTTGTTGCGATTGCATCGACTGACTGCGACATTACTCTCGTCAACTACGCTATCCCTGCAAACGACGCATCTGCAGCTTCTGCTGCTTTCTTCCTTGATGAACTCGCTCGCGCATACAGCGAAGCGAAGGTTCTTAAGCCTCAGACAGCTACAAAGTAGCGAGATACGCGGAACAGCCTTTTCAGGGTACGCGTCGGCGGCGGGCTCGCCGCCGCGCTCGATCTCCTCGCCGTCGCTCGTCGTAGCCCCTGAAAAGGGCTGTTCCGCTCATCTCGTCTTTTTGTTATAATCAGCACCTAATAACCATTTCCCATGGCAAATATCACCAGCGACCAGATCAAAGAATTGCGCGAATCGACGGGCGTTTCCGTCATGCAATGCAAGAAGGCTCTTGAAGAAGCCGGCGGCGACATGGCTAAGGCGATCGTTATCCTCAAGAAGAAGGGCGCTGAAGCCGCTGCTAAAAAAGGCGACCGAACTCTCAACGCTACTCAGATCGCTGCATACATTCACTCGACAGGTACTGTCGGCGTGATGGTGGAACTTGCCTGCGAGACCGACTTCGTGGCTCGAAACCCTGAATTCAAACAGCTCGGTTACGACATTGCCATGCACATTGCAGCAACCAAACCTGAATTCACCAAAAAGGAAGACATTACCGACGACGCTAAAAAGCTCGCCGAGTCCGTTTTTGAAAAAGAAGTCGAAGGCAAGCCTGAAGCCATGAAGGCCAAGATTCTCGAGGGCAAG
>DASTXF010000008.1:0-4099 GCA_035765615.1 Minisyncoccota bacterium
GCACATATTCGAACCAATGCTCCACCAACCGGGATTAAAAACGCCGCCCGTACCGCAGTAGGCATTTGTTTTCTCTCGGTACACGTAGAGACCGTAGGTATAGCCGCTCGCATCATTCACGGGAGCGCGGACGTACTGCCATGCGTTTGATCCCGGGTCGTCAGGGACTGTTTTGATATAAGGCGCGAGCGGCGCTGAAAGAGAGGACATGCTATACCCCACATTGTCCGTGCCAACTGACGGATAAACGCCGTTTGCATCATAGTAATACTCAAGGGCGAGCTTGAGCTGATGAACATCTTCGGCACGCTTGGCATCTCGCGCCTTGGCCCGCGCCGAGTTGAGACTCGAAAGCACCACGCTTGAAAGGAGCGAAATGATCGATATCACAACGAGAAGCTCAATGAGAGTAAAGCCCCTTTTATTATGTATACACTTCCTGCGCACGCCTTGATTGGTTACGGATAAACACAATAACGGTTCACCTCATTATTCCACGAGGTATATCCCTTAAGCGAGTTTTCTCCGCGGAATATGATGATGTATGGATGAACAGGATCTCCTGCCCTGCAATCCGTGTTTGCTTGATAATAATAGCACTGCGGCCACGGATCACTTGGCGCAAGCGGATCAGTCGGAATCTTGCTCAGGAAACCTTCCGTAACGAGAGGAGCAAGGGTCGTCGAAAGGCGCGGCTCTATGCCCGATCGATCGCTGCAGTCATTCGACCAGTTCGTATCGTTAATATAGGTGCCGTACTTATCGTAATAGTACTCAAGAGCGAGCTTAAGCTGGCCGATTTCTGAAACTCGTTTTGCATCTCGCGCCTTGGCCCGCGCCGAGTTGAGCGCCGACAAAACCACGCTCGAAAGGAGCGATATGATCGAAATGACGACAAGGAGTTCAATGAGGGTGAAGCCTCTTCTCATGCTTATTGTCTGCTCGCAACCGTGAAAAGCTTCTGAATGCGGCGCTTATGACGCTCATCGCCCGAAAACGCCGTGGCAAGCCAGAGATTGACGGCGGAAAGAGCGTCGCCCGGAGAAAGGAAGCGCGCGCCAAGTGAAAGCACGTTCGCGTCATTGTGTTCGCGCGAAAGGCGTACGATGTCTGAGTTACCGCCGTAATAAACAGCCGCGCGCACGCCGTAGAATTTATTCGCACACATTGCCTCGCCCTGCCCTGAGCCGCCAAGGACAATGCCTTTGGCGCCCGATGGGTCACGAGAAATCTCTTTCGCTACAAGCGAGATAAAATCAGGATAGTCGTCTTCGGGATTATACTCTTTCGGTCCGAGGTCTCGGATATCGTGTCCTGCAAGCGAAAGATGTTCGACGAGATGTCTTTTCAGTTCGAAGCCTGCGTGATCGGATGAAATGAATATTTTCATTTGTTAAACGTGAGCGAATCGAAGAATTTAGAGATGATCGACGCCGTCGTCGACGCATCGGCGTCTTTCGGATACGAAACGCTCAAGAAATAGTAGTCTTGGCCATCGATCACGGTTCGGGCCGTCATGACAGCACCCAATTTATCGAGCGATGCCGTGAAATCATTTGCTGGCAGACCCTTGTACGTCAGTGCCTGAGACGATACGAGCGCCGCACCGGAATCGGTGAGCGTGCTATTCATGCTTTCATCGAGTGTCTGTTTCGGATTAGCGGAAATGCTGCCCGACGACTGTGGGAAGTTGACGTATTCTGCGATAAGCGTCACTCCACCGCCAAGCGATTTGTCAAAGAGATACACCGGATAGGTCGTGCCGTCGGGCGCCGCAGCGACAAGAGTCTGCATTGTAGGCGTTCCTCCGAAATCAAGCGTAAATGAACCAACAGAAGGCTGATACGGCTGCGAGACATAGGTGACCGTCCGCTGCGCAACCGCCTGCTCTTTAGCGTACTTGATACCGAAGTAAGCAGTCGGAATAAAAGCGACAAGACCAAGCACGGCGAAAGCGATCATGGTCTTCCTGCGCTTCTGCCTCTTTGCCTCCGCATCTGCGGCTTCAGGAGCCTGGATTTGAACGAGGTCTCGATAGATCTCGAAAAGCGTAATGAAGCCGAACGGCACGAAGATCACGAACACGAGAGCGCTCGCAAGCGCCGTACCGACTGCAATCGTTGTCGGAATTGAAAAATGCAAAACGAACGACGCGATGGCGATTGCGATAACGGCGACGATTCCAATCACAAGGGCGATGAGGGCGATGTATATACCAATAAGGAGAAGCTTCCAGAAAACTTCCCACCACCTGCCTCTCACAAGTTCAATGCTCCCTACAAGTGCATCGAATCCCCTTCTGTCGGTATCAACGAGGACAATAAGCGAAAACGTAAGGTATCCACCGATAGCGATTCCGGGAATGATGAGGAGAACGAACCCGCCATACACCGCAAGCGGCGAGATTATCGAGAGGAACAGGAACGGCCAGAAAAGATGGAAGGATTTCTTGTACGCATCCTTGAGTCCGACAAATCGTTCGCGATATGTATCCGAAAGGCTTTTAAAGAGAGCGACCTTCGAGAGGAAAAGGAATACGCCGATAACGACGCTCAATACTATGATGCCCACAAGAGCGGACGTCGGAAGCCCCTTGAAAAAATGATCTCCAGAAGCCGAATTCATTCTAAAGCTTGCCGTGCTCAAGCTCCCCAAAATGAAGAGCGGCCAGAGCTTTTTCAGATTCTTTTTGTAAAAAGCCCAAGCATTCCTGATGATCGTGCCCGCCGGCAAGAGCTTTGATGTAGCGCCGGCTTCGCTGTTATCCATATTCGTGTGCTATCGCTTATATACGAGAATTATAGCACCTGTCGAGGGAGTGTTTTTCACTTATTGACATATAAAAAAGAAGTTGTCATAATATTAAAAGCATGCTCACTGTTACTCCCACACCCACAACCGCGGCTCAACCCACGAACCGCTTGCCGAAAGAGGAAATACGAAAGATCCTTGCCCAGGCCTGGGCGAAACGGATCAGCGATGCGGATGCCATGCGGACCTTGGAACTTGTCGCAAGCGGCCTCCTCGTCGAAGAGCACATGGACGTCTTGATTGCCCGAGCGAAGCTCGGCGACGACGCCGATGAAATCCTCGAGTCACTCAAGCGTGCGCGACGGTCCCATGCGCGGTCATGCGATTGCATGCATCGCCGCGTTGCTGGATCGTACGGCATGGGCCGAAGGCGCTAGGGCGCCCCAATAACTAACCGCCGGTCGAAAAACTCGACCGGCGGTTTTTGTTTATCGAATTGCGTTGACAAACGTGTATATTTAGTGTTAAAATGTTTCCGTAGAGATCTTAAGCCCATAAACAAAAGGAGCCATACATGAGTGGTTTTGCTATCGCAGGACTTCTTTTCCTAATCAGCAGCCTCATCTGGACGGCGACAGGAGACGTTCCGATCGCCATGATGAATGTGTGCATCGGCGTAATGTTCCTCTCATTTTCAAGCTGGAGGAAGAAGAAGTGAAACTGCCCACCGCAAAACGCAAAGCCCCGACGATTAATTTCGTACGGGGCTTTTCTTATCTTCTAGATCGACTGTCCCGCCTTGACCACATGGTCGACGAGCGTGTGGGTATACCCCATTTCGTTGTCGTACCAGCCAAGGACTTTCACAAGATTGCCTCCGATGACGCGGGTCATTTTGAGGTCCGCGATCGATGCATGCGGATTTCCGAGAATGTCGGAGGAAACGAGTTCCTCATCCGTCGCGTCGAAAATATTCTTCCAGCGATCGGACTTGGCCGCTTTCTTAAGAATGATATTTACCTCATCTGCCGTCGTCGGGCGCTTGGCAATGAACGTAATATCGACGATCGAGCCGGCGACTACCGGAACGCGGATCGATATGCCATCGAATTTACCCGAAAGCTGAGTAATAGCCTTGGTCGTGGCGATAGCTGCGCCAGTTGAGGAAGGCACAATGTTCATGGCAGCCGCCCTGCCCTCTCGATAATCTTTTTTGTTCGGACCATCGACGATGCCTTGGCTTGCAGTGTAGCCGTGAACAGTATTGAGTACGGCTTTCTCGATGCCGATGGCTTCGTCGAGAATGGCGAGAAGCGGGCTACCGGCGTTCGTGGTGCACGATGCATTC
>DASTXF010000009.1:0-2861 GCA_035765615.1 Minisyncoccota bacterium
AATCAAATTTCAGCAAGATCGCCCTTGTCGAGGTATTTTCGTATCTTTTCGAATTCGCCGGTAATCTTTTTGCGGCCTTCATCCGTTTCCGTCCAGTTGTGCCTGCGCGATAAGGTAAGATACGGCGAGGTATAAAGCGCGACTTTGTATTTCATGCGCGCGGGCATGTGCCGGGCGAGCGTCATGAGCGTCCGCCGGGAATGGAATTCTTTGGCGACCGCCACGATGGTGCGGACGTTCTCGAGCCCGATCGCGCGATCGAGCGCTTCTCGTCCCATGGTCACATTCTCAAGAGTGTTCGTCGACTTGTCCTCGATGACGATGTCGGATCGCTTTACACCGAGCCTTACGAGTTCGTCCGCCATGACCCGCCCCTCGGGCTCTTTCCATGATTCGCCCTTGTTTCCTCCCGTTGTGAGAATCTTTGGCACGAATCCGGCGAGATAAAGTTCCGCCGCCCGCGCGCACGATTCCTGCCACCCGTAATGGGTGCCGAAAACAAATGCCACGTCGCCCCGCGGTTCCGGGCTTTCTTCCATGAATATGTAGCGCGTGAGTTCTTCGTTCGTCATGTGGTTTAAATATGCTTGCGGATCACCGCGACGTGCGAAAGGGAAGGGTCTTTCGCCGCGGTGATGAGCGTTACCGCGCCGCGGATCGCCTTCATCTGTTTTCGGAATTCGGGAAGAGCGGGATTTTCCGCGAGTTCGGCTTCATACCGTTTTGCAAACTCCGCGAACCGCTTTTCCGGATCGGCATGGAACCATTTTCGAAGCTCGTTCGTCGGAGCGATGTCTTTTGCCCAGACGTCGATCCTCGCGTCGGCTTTTGTCACGCCGCGCGGCCAAAGCCTGTCGACGAGTACTCGGGTGCCGTCCTTCGGTTCCGCCGGATCGTATGCGCGCTTCACGCTTATTTTCATATTCCTACTATACCACCGGGCAATTGACCGCAAGAGCGCTTTTCGGTAGTGTCGCTTCAAACCCTCAATGTATGTTTGTTCCTCTTGAACTCAAAAGCAATGTACGCCGTTCGTTCCAGATCTCGATCGGCCTTGAAGAAGGCTACGGATCGGGCATCCGGCACACCAAAAGGGAGGTTGAACACCTCATCGGCGAATGGATAAAATCCCGCATGGAAAAAGGCGAAAAATCAGTCGCCGGGGCGGTTGTTCCCGGAACGATGATCTACGCCTGGAATTCGCCACTTGCCGGCGTTTTGGTGAACTTCGAGGATCTGGTCTTCTTCGTCGGCGACGTGAGTCCGCTCTATTGCGCCGATTACACCGACGACGAGGTCAAGGAGGTCCTCCGCGATCTCGCTTCGTTTCTCGGAGAGGCGCTTAAGCAGACGCGCATGTATGTCGCGTACCGCGATGAAATGGCGATCTATCAGGACGACAAGACGCTTCATCCAACGGGACGTTCAGTCTGAATGATCATTCCAAGCCCTGGCAGTAATGCCGGGGCTTTATTTTTTCGGAGTTTCGACCGTCACCCACGCGTCGCACGTCGGGCAGCGGTGTACGACTCGGTCGTACACTTTATTGTCCTTCGGGTTGTTGCTTTTGTCCCGGCGGGCGACTTCCATTTCCTTTTTGCAAATAGGGCAATTCATGCCCCAATTGTATCACTCAAAATCCGAAATCCCAGATTTTCTTGATTTCGTTTTCGGTCGCTTCCTTGCGGTTTTTCTCCTCGTCCCGTTCTTGCTTGTCGAGAGGGTAGTTTTCGAAAAATCCCGAGAAGATGACGTTCGAGCGGAGAATACTCAAGCAAATGATGGCGTTCGCGATTTTTTCTTCGCCGCGCGCTCTGTAGATTCGGACAAGCTCTTTATCAAGTTCGTTCCGGAAGAGGGGATTTTTCCACGCTCTTGCGCGCATGTTGCCGAAATCATAGATCATGGCAATGACCCGGTTTGTAAAATAGCCGACCCATTCAAGATCGAGAAATTCGACGGTCCCGTCATTGAATACGTACAGATTATTCGGTGCCATGTCTCCGTGAGTGACGAAGCGGCCTTTATTTGATGGGCTGTTCACTACCGGTTCAAGCGCCGCGATCGTTCGTTCGATCTTTTTCTTGAAATCAGGGATGCCGAGGCGCCTTTCAAGAAGTTTGTGCAAGATCTCGCGTTTGCCGTTTTCTGCATCAAGGGGCAGCACCTTTTTCATGAGGCTTTGCCGTACGGATCGCTTCACGTGATTGAAGTCCGTGCCTTTCTTAAGAAGTTTTCGAAGCTTCGGCGGCAGGTCGTCGAATCGTATCTCGTGGAATTTCTGGAGGTCGCCGAGCACGTTCCTTGCTTCGCGTTCTCCGAGGAGTTCTGACTTGGTGCTTCCTTCGATAAAGCCGATCTTGGCATGGGAAAGAGGGAATGTCTCCATGATGGCGAACGGCACGCCTTTTTTGGGATTGACGTTGTAGGCGATGACGCCTCTCGTATTCAATTTCGTGTGATCTTTTATATATCGCGCAAATTCAATCTGACGTTCGAAAGGCTCGAGAAGTTTTTTGGTGTTGTTTTGCGGGATTTTCAGAAATCGCTCAACGACAGTTCCGTTTTCGTTCCGCTTGGCGACGATGAAAAAATATCGGCGGCCATTCGATATCCTTTGCTCGACTGTCCCGCGGACGTCTCCGTCGATGATGAAGTTCTCGCGCTCGAGCACTTGAAACACCTTCTTTCTGTATCGATCGAGCGCCGGCTTTGAGAGGAATTTTTCCATACCTGAATTGTACCAATTCATTTCCAGAGAAAAAGCCCGTCTTTTCGACGGGCCTTGTTTCAGAATCCGACCATCGCATCGGCGGCGCGACCAGCTCCGACATTCGCCGTGAATACGACGCCGTCGTTGA
>DASTXF010000010.1:0-4776 GCA_035765615.1 Minisyncoccota bacterium
CTCGGACGTCACTCGGTGGGAAGTTCCTCAGAAGGGCTCCATGGAAGTTTACGGCAAGAACAAGAAAGTAAAGGAAGTTCTGCCGTACGACAAGATCATGACCCTCATCGGCTATGCGCAGTCGCAAGAGACGATGGCCGCCCTCGGCTGCACGTACGATGATGAGAACCGCTGTGGCATCTTCGATTACGACGGCGAGTGCGTCAAGACGCCTGGGTCGGTAGATCCTGCGCGAAGGATTCACAAGGGTTACTTCTGCTTCGGCTCCGTGCTCGAAGGACCACTAACCCGAACGCACTTGTGATTCCCGGCATGCTCCACCGCATCGGCGACCTCCTTTTTGGGGTCGTGATGCGATCAATGGAGGTTCGGAAAAAGCAGGTTGCCTGATCTTCGAAGCCCCCGATTTCCGGGGGCTTTTTAATGCGCAGGTTATATTGACATAGCTCTAATGTCGTGCTTATGTCAGGCCAGAGATCATTGTAAAAAACGAAAGGAATGCACTCATGAACCACATGCCTACGGCATACATTGAACGTTGGTACCGTGACCGAAGCAATGAGCCATATCGCCAGATCGCCCTCAGCGTTTTGGGAAGGGCTCTCCAGCTTCGAGGCGTCAACGAGATCTGGATCTACGATAGGGAAGGTGAAGCCACTGAACTCCAGAAGGATAACAGCCGCTTCTATATATTCATCGCTAGCCAGGTACATGGACATGGCGGAAAAGGCTGGGATGTTCCGCGCCAGATGTGGAAGCAGAGCGTGAACGTGCGCGAGCGCGAGAACACTCTCCTGGAGCCCTCGGGCCTGGGTCTCGTCATCGCTGAGCCGGATAACGGATACGTTGTTGCTGAACTTATCGGCAACAATCTCTTCATCTTGTTCTCCGTTCACTCGGATTCGATGCGCGCCGATAGCAGTCATGCGATATACCGGCAGATCCTCACGGAGGCACTCGTATTCCTCGGCGGCGGCATACCGTCTTTGACGGACATTCAGGCCGGAAGTTTCAAGCTCCCGGAGAAGAAGGTTCTCAAGGACATTGCCGAAGGCTCCGTCAAGCATAGAGAAAAGCTGTCGCTTCACGCGACCCAGCTTGTCGAACTTGAGGAAAAGCAGCGGAAACTCGGCGAAAATAATGCCGAAGCGTCGCTTGTCCTGAACAGGATCTACGGCATACCGGAGATCAAGTCTCTTTACGTGGAAGAAGGAGCGATCCACATCAGAACGCATTTGATGTACGGTAAGCACCCCACGGAAAAGACGACCCACGAATACGGGGAATTCGACTTGGTTCTCTACTTCGGCGAGAAAGCGAATGCAACATTCAAAAATCGCACCCGGCGCGTCGTTTCTGTCGGCGGGTGGGGAGAAGAATACACATTCGGCCATCCCCACGTGGATCGCGAACGCGGCCACTGGTGTCAGGGAGAAGGAGAGGGGATCATCAAACTCCTGCGTGAATTCGAATTCGAAGCAGCAGTGCTCTTCGCTCTCAAAGCGATCGATTCGGTGAACGAAGATCAGGGCTACTTGAAGATTCTCACCAAATTCCCGCAAGTGAAGGCCAGGATGGATTATCCTCTGAAAAAGGAGTCGATCGACGAGGACACTGTGCGAGCATTCGGTCGCATGTTCTCGGGCACACTCGAGAAGACGCGTAAGGAGTTCAAGAGGCAGATTGCCGAAATAAAGAAGCGCATCGCGGAGGACCGGGAGCAAGTCATCCGGTCGGTATTCGCTGAAAAGCTTCTCGGCATCCTCTACGCTCCGAAATCTGACAATCCTCATCCTTCTCGGCAGAAGAAGACGAAGAAGGAGCGTTCGAAGGAGAACGAAGAGGTTTCGCATATCCCTGATGTTCGGGAAACGCTTGCCGCTTCCTTTGCCGGTCAAATCGAAGCCTTGCGGAAAAATGGCGAGATACGGGAGGTGTCGGTTTCCGACAACACCCTGCGGATCGTCACTCTCCGCTTGCCGTCAGTCGATATCGCCACGGGACGGAAGTACGAATTCGGACCATTCACGATCAGTTTCGATTTCCTCACCGGCGCGACAACGATCGCGAATGCCCGCCCGATATCTGGACGCATGTACGGTCCGGTATACCAGGCCCCGCATATTCCCGGCGAGGGAGAACTGCCCTCGGGGCAGCTCGTTTCCACGATACCCGAGCTCATGGGCAATCTGGATTTCGAAACCGCCGCGATCATGATCATCGAGTTCATCAAGAGCTTCGACTCGTCGCTTGTCGACCGTCCCGCTCTCGAACTCCTGAAGAATGCGGCTTGATTCATTCAAAGCCCTGTCGTTTTGACAGGGCTTTTTGTTTTCGTCAATTCCTTTCTTGACATAACAGCATATAAATGCATAATCCGAAACAGGAAAAGGACTTTAACACGGCCCTAAAAAGCCACAAATGGAGAAAAAACCACATGCCTGAACCAGATATGATGGGAGCCGAAGCCAATGAGACCGAGGCGACCACTGACGCGAAGAAGTCGTCGACCGTTCCCCGGGGCTGGAATTATGCAGGGCAACAAGCCAAGCCATTCCAGATTCACGCTCATTTCCCGACGGAGGTCGAGGTCCTTCGCTTGCCCGCCGATATGCCGAAAGTTTTGTTGAGCCAGTTGGCTCTTCACAAAATCTTCGTGATCGTCGGCGCGATCGAACTCGAAGTCGGTTGGCTTGGCATCGCACGCCGCGAAGGGAAGGACTTCGTCATCGACGACGTATTTCTTTTCGAGCAGGACGTAAGTTTCGGCCACACCGAACTCACGACCGACAGCATGAGCAACATCATGCAGGAAGTGCTCAAGCGCCCCGACGGCGAGCACGTCTTCAACAACACCCGCTTTTGGGGACATTCCCACGGAAGCGGCGGTACGGATCCGTCCCAGCAGGACAACCGGACGATGTCGATCTTCAAGAACTTCGGCGCGGACTTCTTTATCCGCGGCATCTTCAACCGAACGGGCGATATTAACTTCAGTATCTACGATTTCAAGCGCGGGATGGCATTCCATCGCGCGCCGTGGAAGCTTGAAGGCAAAGCGCCTACGAAGCCGGCATACGAGAAGATGTTCTACCAACTTCGCCAGGAAATGGCGGAAAAGGTAATTCACTACACGCCCGCGCATGCGGCGATCGTGTATCCGGCGGTTTCCGTCGGCATCTTGAGCCGCTTCGTCGGACTGAAGACGCGCGCCGGCAACGGAACCCACAACATCGCGAAACGATGATCGATGCCATTCGTCACATCGAAGTGTTCTCGCCGGAAACCTTCGGCGGCCACCAAGTCGACATCGTCGGCGTGGGCGCAACGGGTTCCCGGATCGCGCTTTCGCTCGCCAAGCTTGGGCTTTCGAACATCCACGTCTGGGACTTTGACCACGTGGAGCCGCACAATGTCGCAAATCAGGCGTTCGGCAATCACCAGGTCGGCAAACTGAAGGTCGAGGCGCTCCAGGAGCTCGTCAAAGAGCAAACCGGCACCGAGATCGCGGTTCATGCCGAACGGGTAAACGGAACGCAGCGGCTCGGATCAGTCGTATTCCTCCTTACCGATACCATGGCCTCGCGCCAGGAAATCTGGAAGGCCGGAATCCGATACAAGCCGCACGTGAAGCTTCTCATCGAGACTCGAATGGGGAAGAACTCAGGCCGCATTTACGCGGTCAACCCGTCGAGTCCAGCTCACGTGAAGGGGTGGGAGGCGACTCTTTACTCCGACGACGTGGCCGAGAAATCGGCATGCGGAACGAGCATCAGCGTGGGTCCGACGGCCGAGGTCGTTTCCGGACTCGCTGTCTGGCAGCTTATTCGCTGGCATCAGGCGCAGCTTCAGCTCAAGGAGGGCAAAAAGCCCGCCGATGAGATGGAGAACGAGCTTGTTTTCTCGCTCCAGCCGATGATGGTATTCGGCGCGAGCTTCAAATAAAACTGAAATTCAGAAAAATCAGGAATCGAAAAACATGCCCACAGCCCAGAATAAGGAAATCAAGGTCAAGATCGGAGCCTTCCCCGGAGGGCAGATCAAGGAGTACACGTTCCCGCAAGGGACGAGTTATCAGGCTGGCCTCAAGAAGGCCGGACTCATCGATGCGAGCGTGAGCAGCAGCAGCAACGATGAACTCGATGTCCGCGTGAACGGCGCCAAGCTCGGCAACTTGAGCGGCGCCATGAGCGACGGCGACCAGGTCCTCGTTTTCTCCAAAGTGCGCGGTAACTAATCTGTGCCCGCACGCGACGCGCATCTTCGGATGCGCGTTTTTTTATGTTAAAATCGTGTCATAAAACTCACACATGGCATCACAATTCTTCGGAGACTCAATTTTTTGGATCGAGACAGACAAGATCAGGCCTAACCCATATCAGCCTCGCCGCGAATTCGACGAAGCCGCGCTTCGCGATCTTGGTGAATCGATTCGCATGTACGGCTTGCTCCAGCCGCTCGTCGTTACTCGCACGGAAATTCCGAAAGAAGACGGCGGCCTCGCAGTCGAATATGAACTCATTTCCGGTGAACGACGCCTCCGCGCATCGAAACTGATCGGACTTCAGCAGGTCCCGGCTATCATCCGCGCGGATTCGGAAAATGCCCGGCTTAAGCTCGAGCTTGCCATTATCGAAAACCTCCAGCGCGAGGATCTCAATCCCGTTGAGCGCGCCCGTTCGTTCCAGCAGCTCGCCGACGAATTCGGTCTGAAGCACATCCAGATTGCCCAAAAAATCGGCAAGTCGCGCGAATACGTTTCGAACTCGATCCGCC
>DASTXF010000011.1:0-4614 GCA_035765615.1 Minisyncoccota bacterium
ACAAGCACGACGGAAACGAATGCATATTAAGACAAGTCAAAAGGCCGGCGCTTCGCGCCGGCCTTTTGCGCAAGCGAGGCATACTTCGTACAATCAATGCCATGCAAGCGACTGACGCGGACCTTATGGAGGCGGCAAAGAGGGGAGACATTCGCGCTTTCGACGAACTCGTATCTCGATATTCTGACCGCGTCTATTCATTTGTTTCTCGGATCGTGGGCGAAGGAGGCGCGGCGGAAGATGCAGCGCAAGAAGCTTTCATTAAAGTTTGGAAGAACAGGAAAAAGTTCGAGCCAGAGAAAAATTTCAAGTCATGGCTTTTTACGATTGCGCGTAACGCAGCCTATGACATTCTCCGAAAACGGAAAGACCGCCCCTTCTCTTCGCTTGAAGAAAATGACGATGGGGAAGAGATTGCCGCGGGAATCACTGATGAATCAGTAGACCTTCCGCAAGACTTTGATCGGGGGCTTGCTGCTGCGGCTCTCCGTGAGACGCTTGAAGATCTCACTCCTGATCAGCGTGCAGCCGTAGTGCTCCACGACGTTGAGGGAATGACATTCGACGAAGCGGGGAAAACTCTCGGCAAGCCCTTAAATACCGTGAAGAGCCACTATCGCCGGGCACTCGCCACTTTGCGCAAAAAACTCAAGGAAAAGGGCTTTACAGGGCCATATTAATAATAAATTGCACCAAAGCGCCGTCTTTGGCCGTATTCCAAGATATGAAAATAAAAACGCCATTCTCGATGCTTCCAGGCGTAAAGGCTCCGGTTTCGCTCCGGGGGCGCGTCCTTGAGCGCGTTTCGCGCATGGAACGCCGGGCATATACCGGAAAGCTCACAGCGCTCATCGCGCTCGCCATTGCTTCGGTTTCCGCTCTCATCGCATCGTGCGTGTATGTCTTCGATGCTGTATCGGCATCAGGTTTCCTCCAATATGCTTCGCTCGCATTTTCTGACGCGAGTGTCTTCGCCTATTCGAAAGACCTCGGCCTGTCGCTCGTCGAATCTCTCCCAGCACTTGGTGTGGCTCTTGTCCTCTCCGCTGGTCTCGTTTCGGTCGGATCGGTCTGGTCATTCGTTCGCGCGGTGAAAGAGCGCGAGAGGGTAGCGGTTTTTGCATAAACATATGGAAACTAAACAAAATAATGATTTCTTCTCGTCTCGACGCGGCAAAAAAATAGTCATTGGTGTTATTGCGGCAATCGGCGCACTCCTCATATTCCAAGCCGGAATTTTTGTGGGATACCACAAGGCTCTTTTTTCCTATCGCGGGGGAGAGAGGTTTGTCTCGATGATGCAAGGGCCGCGCATGATGCAAGGCTATGATGACGACTTTTCACCAAGTCACGGCGCTTTTGGCCGCATCGTTTCCGTCGCACTTCCTTCATTCGTTGTTGCAAGCCCGAATAATACAGAGCAGACCGTTTATGTTGGCAACGGCACGGTAATCCGCATGTTCAGGAATACCGCTTCGACGAGCGATATACAGCCGGAACGTTACGCCGCAGTTCTCGGAGAACCTGACCCGTCTGGTTTTATTGAGGCACGATTCATCCGAATCATGCCAAGCCAGGCCGTGGCTACATCGACGGCAGGTTCTGCAGCTCAAAAATAATATGAACAAAAGCTTTTTCGGAAAGGTAGGAACATGGGCGGCGGCGCATAAGGTGCTCGCGACAGTTATCGTTGTTGTTCTGGTCGGAGGAGGCTACGGCGTTTGGAAAAAACAGACGGCCGCTTCGGCGCCCGTGAAATATATTCTTGCTACTGCGGCCAAAGGGACGCTCGTCACTGCGGTGTCCGGTTCCGGCCAGGTTCAAGCGGAAAACCAAGTTACTGTGGCAAGCACGGTATCAGGCATGGTGACAGGGGTTTATGTAAATGACGGTGATGAAGTTCAAGAAGGGCAGACGCTCGCCACAATCGACGACTCTGACGCCGTTCGCGCCGTTGATAATGCCGAACTTGCTCTCGAGAATGCCCGTGTCGCCTATGATAAGGCTGTGAAAGACGCGGCCGACCAGGCATCTACTTCTACTGTTTCCGATCTTGCAAAGGCCTATCAGAGCGGTTACAACGCCATTGTCGCGACTGCTATCGACTTGCCAAGCATATTTGCCGGCCTTGATGATATTTACTACAGCTCTACTCATTCGCCGTATTTTAGCGATATCAGTGTCTCTACGGAGGTGGGTACGGAAGCGGCGGCATATAAGAGTCAGGCGGGTGCCGCTTTCGATTCGGCCCGTGCCGAATATGATGCCAATTTCCTTCGCTATAAGAACATTTCTCAGAACTCATCGCCTGAAGAAATCGTATCTCTCTTGAATGAGACGAACGTAATTCTTACCAAGCTCCTCTCCGCGCTTTCGGGAACATATAGCACTCTCGATTACATTCAGAATCGCCTCTCGACCGTGCCTTCGCAGCTTACAACCGACAAGGCGACCGTCTCTTCCGACGTAACCAAAGTAAATAGTGATTCGGCGAACATTACTTCGGCGCTGAATGACATTGATAATGCTCAGACGAGCGGTACGACTGCGGACCTTTCCATGAAGTCTGCGGAACTTACCGTAAAGCAAGACGAGGCCGCGCTCTCCGACGCGAACACGACGCTTGCGAACCATCGCATTGTCGCTCCGTTTTCAGGTCTCGTGGCGAAAGTGATTGCCAAGAAAGGCGATACCGCTTCGAATAATACCCAGATCGCAACCGTCGTTACCAAAGAGCAGATGGTGAACATCTCTTTGAATGAAATCGACGCTGCGAAAGTAGCAAAAAACGACAAGGTGACGCTTACCTTTGATGCGATCGATGGCCTTTCACTTACCGGCCATGTCACGAACGTTGATCTTGTGGGTACGGTGTCGCAGGGTGTCGTTTCTTACAACGTTGAGATCGCATTCGATGCAACCGACCCTCGGGTAAAGCCGGGCATGACCGTGAACGCTAATATCATAACGGGCGTGAAGCAAGACGCGCTTCTCGTTCCGGCAAGCGCAGTGAAAACCCAAGGCGGCAATTCGTACGTTCAGGTGCTTTCCCAGAAATATGATGAATCGTCGGCGGCCCAAGGCGTCACTTCATCCATTGCTCCATCGAGTGTTCCAGTAACGGTAGGCGCTACGAACGATTCGCAAGCAGAAATCACGGAGGGTCTTTTCGAAGGCGACCAGGTCGTTTCTCGTACCGTGACCTCGACCGCCAAATCAACGGCCGCTCCGAGCATTCTCTCGGGATTAGGAGGCAATAGGGCGGCTGGCGGCAATGTCCGATTCGTATCCGGAGGTACGGGAGCAGGAAGATAATATGATTGAGATCAAGAACGTTACAAAGACATATTCGCCCAATACCGACGTGGCTTTTCAGGCCCTTAAAGGCGTGAGCTTCACGGTGAAAGATGGAGAGTTCGTGGCTATCATGGGTCCCTCAGGATCGGGCAAATCGACCCTCATGCATATCATGGGTGCGCTCGATACTCCGAGCACCGGGACATATCTCCTTGGTGGCAAGGATGTGTCGACGCTTTCCGACGACGCGCTCGCCGATATCAGGAAAGACAAGATTGGCTTCGTCTTCCAGGCTTTCAACCTGCTTCCGCGAACGACGGTGCTCCGAAACGTCATGCTGCCACTTGTTTACGCAGGAATTGCTTCGGATGAACGCGAAAAACGAGCCAAAAATGCGCTCATTTCGGCCGGCCTCGATGAAAGCCATTTTCATCATCGCTCGAATGAGCTTTCGGGCGGTCAGATCCAGCGTGTTGCCATCGCGCGTGCCCTCGTCAATAATCCGAGCCTCATTCTTGCTGACGAGCCGACAGGAAACCTCGATTCACGGACGGGCGAAATCGTCCTCGGAACTTTTCAGAAGCTCAACAGAGAAGAGGGGCGCACGATCGTTCTCATTACTCACGAGCACGATGTGGCTGAACATGCTGATCGGATTATTTTTATTAAAGACGGCGTAATCCAAAGCGATAGCTCAAACCACGCGCGCCGAAAAGCTAACCCCAACCTCGCATGAAAGCCATAGACCTTTTCGAAGAGACTCAGACCGCGCTCTCGGCGAATAAAGTCCGCACGGGACTTACCATGCTCGGTATTGTCATCGGCATCGCATCGGTGATTGCAATGGTAGCGATCGGCGCGGGCGCTCAAAGTACGATCCAGGCGAATATCCAGTCGATCGGATCGAACCTCGTGCTTGTCATGCCAGGCTTCCAGCGCGCAGCGGGTGGCTACCAAGTCTCGGCAGGGCGTGGCGCAACAAGAACGCTTATCCGCGAGGATGCGGACGCGATTGCCTCGAACATTTCTGAGGCAAAAGAAGTTGCGCCGGAACTTTCCGGACGCTATCAGGTGACCGCCAAGGGAACAAACACCAATACTTCCGTTGTTGGAGTCACTTCTTCCTATCCTGACGTTCGAAACGTGCAGATCGACATCGGCAGCTTCATATCTGACGAGAATGACAAAAACATTGCCAAAGTCGCCGTACTTGGACCGACGGCCCGCGATGATCTTTTCGGAGCTGACGCCGATCCGACGGGCCAGGTTATACGCATCAAAGGCGTTCAATTCACGGTTATTGGCGTGACCAAGGCG
>DASTXF010000012.1:0-4061 GCA_035765615.1 Minisyncoccota bacterium
TCCAGTAAAATATTGCAAAAAACCGTCCGTTCCTCGGACGGTTTTTTGTTGGACAAAACATGCCTTTGCGGATAGACTTCGAAACACAAAACATATGTCACAACATCATTCATACAAGGCGACGGTTAAGAAACTCGATAAAACGGGCGAGGTCGAGATCAAAAGCGAGATCAGCGCTGCGGAATTCGCTGACGCCGTAAAGGCAACGCTTGCACATGTTCGAAAAGAAACAGAGCTTCCAGGTTTCCGAAAAGGAACCGCTCCAGAGAAACTCGTCCGGGAAAGAATCGGCGAAACAGCTCTCCTCAAGGAGGCCGCCGAACACGCCATCTCGCACGCGTATGGCCACATCCTCGAAGTAGAGAAAATCGATGCGATCGGATATCCGAAAGTTTCTATCACAAAGATCGCGGAAGGAAACCCTCTCGAATTCACCATCGTCACCGCCATCGTGCCGGAGATCAAAAATTTTGACTACAAGAAAATCTCAGCAAAAGAGAACGCGAAGAAAATCGAGATAGCAGCAGTGACCGACGAAGAAGTTGAAAAGGCGATTACGGACATCAAAAATAATTTTGCTCGCGCCAAGAAGCAGCCGAAGGAGGGAGAAAAAACGGAACCGATCGAGCTCACCGATGAACTCGTGAAGACATGGGGAGACTTCAAGGATGTCGCCGACTTCAAGAAGAAGCTCAAGGACAATCTCGCGGCCGAGAAGGAACACCGCGCTCTCGAGAAGAAGCGCATCGAACTTGTCGACGCTCTTACCAAGGAACTCTCGATCGTCATTCCGGAAGTGCTCATCGAATCTGAACTTGGCCGCATGGCTGATCAGATGAAGTATGACATCGAGCGCATGGGCATCAAATTCGACGACTACCTCAAGCACCTCAAAAAAACTATCGAGGATTTGAGGAAGGAGTGGCGCGCTGACGCAGAGAAGCGCGTGAAGCTCGATCTCATCCTCGACCATGTCGCGAAGTCGGAAAAGATTTCAGCAGACAAAGATAAAGTCGCCGCTGAAATAAACCACGCGAAAGAGCATCACAAAGACATCGACCCGGAACGCGCTCGATCGTATTTCGAACACATCTTCCTCAACCAGGCAGTGTTCGAGTTTCTCGAGAAACAAAAGTAATTAAAAAACGCGCACATTAATGTGCGCGTTTTTTATACATCTTATACAAGGAGGAGCGTTGCTGCAGCGATCGCCGCTGTTTCAGCCCGAAGAACCGGGGTGCCCAGTTTCACAATCGCGGCGCCTTTCTCTTTGAAGACTTCTGCCTCTGCATCTGTCCATCCGCCCTCCGGCCCGATGCAGGCAACGATCTCCCCCGTTTCACCGATATCCTCAAGCGAAAGCGCGGTTCCATGAGTGTGAAACGCGACCATTCCTCTTTTTTCTTCTTTCACAAAATCAGCAAACGCCATCGGTTCACGAATAACGGGAACTTCGGCTCGTCCGGACTGCTCGCATGCCTCAATCATGATCTTCTCGGCACGGTCGCGATTGAAACCCTTCTTTTCGCTCCTCTCTGAAATAAGAGGTATGAATTCAGATACGCCGAGTTCTGTCCCTTTCTGAATAACCCATTCAAAGTTGTCCTTTTTGATAAGGGACACGGCAAGGACGATCGTGCGTTTCGCTTCGCGTTTCACCGGCTGCGTTTCAACAATTTTGAAGGTAAGTTTCTCATCCGTCATTGAAACTATCTCCGAAACATAATCGACGCCCGATCCATCAAAGAAAATGACGGAGTCTCCGGCATGCAACCTGAATACCCGTCTGATCTGATGAACGAGACGGGCATCGGAGAGAGAATTGTCCCTCCCAGGAACAAGAGCGCTCTTTACAAAAAAACGATGCAACCTCATGCATGTAACAGTGTACCTGTCTCTGGCAAAAAAGGAACTTGCGAAACATATTGCAGACGTTTCTCTTTTCGTATATTGTTTCGCTAGCTAACAAAATAAATTTATGTCCATCCTTATCCCAACTGTTATCGAAAAGACCAACCTCGGCGAACGCGCATACGATATCTACTCGCGCCTTCTCAAGGACAACATCATCTTCCTCTCCGGCCCGATTGACGACCATGTTGCGAACACGGTCATCGCCCAGCTCCTCTTCCTTCAATCCGAAGATCCGAAAAAGGACATCAGCCTCTATGTGAACTCTCCGGGAGGTTCGGTCACCGCAACGCTTGCCATCGTCGACACCATGAACTTCATCAAGAACGATGTCGCGACCTATTGCGTCGGTCTCGCGGCATCAGGCGCAGCGGTCGTCCTCTCTGCAGGAAAGAAAGGCAAGCGATACATTCTTAAAAACGCCGAGGTGATGATCCACCAGCCGCTCGGCGGAGTTGAAGGCCAGGCGACCGACATCGCGATCACCGCAAAGCATATCTTGAAGACGCGAGAGAACCTCAACAAGATGCTTTCGGAAAACACCGGCCGACCGATCTCGCAGATCGAGAAGGATGTCGAACGCGACTTCTTCATGGATGCGGATGAAGCGAAGAAATACGGAATCATCGACAAGATTCTGAGCTAACGAAGAACAAGGAAAAAACCGCGAGCCTCCGCTCGCGGTTTTGCTTTTCCTCTGCCGAAATTTAACACCAATAGGTACCTGAAACAAGAACTCCGGAGCCCATCGCTTCTGAAGCCGACTTCAAGGCTCGTCGAAGCTCCTGGCGCAATTCTCGTTTTGTAAATGAGACCGAACCGCCTGCTCGTTTCGAACCCGCACGAACGCGGTCCTTCGACCCGCGACGCGATTTGTACTTAATGATGTTTGTCATGCTTTTTTGTGAGCCCTCCGAAGCACGGAGAACATTTAAGAAACCTGTTTCGTCCTTTTGGACTCGTCAGTCGAGACATGCATCTCGAGACAGGAGCGGATCGGTGATCCGCTGTTTTTTATTCTTTTGCTAAGGTGGTTTTCTCCACCTCCATATGCCGGGCTATGACAGATCAGGAATGTGGTTATAGATCACTCTGCAGTATCTATGAACGTGTCCTGTCCGGCCCATGCGGTTGAGAAGGTACGGAGATCCGCGACCATACCTTCGGTGCCACTTGCGGATGAGTGTCGTGAGCTCACTCCTCTGTTTTTTAGACAGAGTCACCTTGCCGGCGGGTGTCCAAATTTTCCTCGGCGCCTTGAAGCGAGGATCGTTGGGATACCCGTACCGCGTGCCTACCGGTACCGCCGGAAATCCGGGCGCCTTCACGAGCATATTCGAGTACCAAGCCATACGCATCCTTTGTTGAGGTTTTTGTGAAAGTTCGCAGTGCCGTACGAGATCTCCTCTCCTTGCCACAGAGAATTAATCGCTCCGGCTTGCCCGACTGTATGGAAGCTACAGCCGTGCCATATTCTTTCCAGCATTCCTTGGCAAGAATGCCTTCGACTCGTCGTAGAGTGAAAGAATCGGGTTCAATGAGACTCCGGGAACCAATGTCCCGCGAGCCAGACCGAACCGAACTGCCATGCTTTGGCGTCTGCGCACGCCTGCACCAGATCGGTCTCGAATATCAAGATCGATCTGGTACAGACGTACGATTCAAAGAACTCTGTTTCGTCCTTTCGGACTCGTCAGCGAGGATACACATCCCCGGACAGAACCGGCATTACAGCCGGGGCACTGCATGCCAGCCCCACCATATGCATACGGTGGCATCACGCTCTTCTGGGTCGAAGGTTTGAGCGATCCTTCGTGAGTTTGCGCCGGAACATTCTCCGCAGACCGCGTTCAATATTGCCTTCAAGGTCCTGCTGAAGGATTCGAGAGCACATCGTTCGAGCTTCCTGGTGACGATAAACTTCAAGAAAGTTCTCTTCCGTCACCCGGGAGCCGATTTTTCCTTTGAACCCGTTCGGATACCCGCAGTTTGTGAAAGCGTGTCGAACCCCAAGCCGGACAAGCTCAACGCCGCGTGCGTCCAGTTTGCCAATACCGGCAGGAGTCGACTCCTTGATACGCGCTTTGCTGATATTGCGAACGTTCCAGCACTCCGCAATGACATTCGTCCCTTTTCCGGTACGGCATGCC
>DASTXF010000013.1:0-4417 GCA_035765615.1 Minisyncoccota bacterium
TATCGGCCTTTTCGTATCGCTCTCGGTCGGAAATGACGATTGTATGAACCCCTTCGAAATTCACCTTTTGCGTCCAGCTATCGTCTGATTCGACAAGAAACAGCGTTGCATATGCCTTGTCGGGAGTAGCGAACACGACAGGGCCCTCTTTTTCGTCTCTGACCGTTTTGGCGCGCGGTTCAAAAATCTCGATATCTCCGAGAGAGGAGCCGTGATAGAGGATTTTCGGCCTTTCGAACGCAGTAGCTTCTGATTTTTTCTCAAAATCCATGGATAAAATATAGCACGGCCATTCTGATATACTTTCTCCTATGAAGTCTCCCGAAGCTCTCATTGCGCAAAACGTTGAAGATGTCGGTGACTCGGCCGAAAAAATTCCCGCGCCCTTCACCGAAAAGCCTGAAAAAGAGGAGGAAATTAATGAGCAGGCACTTGCAGAATATGCAAATAGATCGCAAGCATTTATTGATCGATATACAAAAACGGGATTTTTTGCGAACTTTGCGGGCGATGCGTCGATTCGTTTCAAGCTTTCGAATGGATTTTATTTTGACTTCGAACGAGGCGAGGTAAACCTCGATGCGAAATGGTTTTTTACAAAAGGCTTTTCTGAGCGGCAAATTCTTTGGGCATGCATGCATGAAATCGGGCACTTCGACGATTACAAGAATGATCCCGAGCGCCTCATGAAGAATTTCGCATATATCGCTGGGGAAGCGAGGAAAACGGGCGGGATCATGCTCGAGAAATGGCGCCAGACACTTGATCTTTCCGATCCCGAGCAGAAGAAATTTCTCGATTCCCTCGAGAGCGCCAAACCCGTGAGTGCAACACAGCCTGAAATGGGATCGTTCAACAAACTCGACCAATCGGCATACGGGATTCATCATGCCTTTTATAACTGCCTCGATGATATCTGGGTCAACAATCACGTGTCTCGAAAGGCTGCTACGTTCGAGCGGGGAACCAAGGGTGGCAAGGAAGTAGAGACGCTCTACAAGGAAAAGCTGTTTCCCGGCACCGATTATCAGAAGGAATCTCGTCACCGTCAGTTCATACACAAGCTTCTTCGCGACGACAACGTGTCTGACGAAGTGTGCACGGTGACTCCAGAAGTCGAATAGGCGCTCTCACGAAAAATCCGTTTTGGCGGCAAAGAATACACGTCGAAAGAAATCGTGGAGACTTACATAAAACCAAAGACGGGACGCAATACGAAGGCGGGCGACAGGTATTTCGTCCTCCAAAAAACGATTGAACCCGTTTTCAGGGAACTTCTCAAAAAAGACCTCGATGAATGGCAGCCGGAATGGAAGAAGCCGGAGCCGCCGCAGGAAAATCAAAACAGCGAAAAACAGCAAAAAAAAGAGGAAACAGAAGGCGAGGAAAACAGGCCTTCTCAAGATCAGCCTGCCGAGAACAAGCCTGAACCGACGCCGTTTGAAAAAGAGATCCATGAATGGGACGAAAACAATATGGATCAGCTTCCTCCTGAAGCTCCTGACGAGGTCGCGAAGAAGATAAATGAAGCTGCCACGGAGCGCAAGAAAGAAGAGGAAATCCGGAAGGAGGCTGAAGAGAGGCGCCGCAAGGAAGGACAAAAAAGCGCCGAAGAAAAGGCCCAAGAAACAGCCCGGAAGCAGGACGAACAGTGGGCCGAGAAGAATGAGACGAGAGGACGCTCGAAACAGGAGCTTCTTCACGAGCTCGAGCGATTTCGTGCGATAGAAAAGGACATAGCGCCGTACCTTGGAGAGCTTTCGCAGTTGTGGAGGAAGATCGTCTTCGGCAAATCGCGTCAGTCTGTTTCGCGCGTCGTGGGTCACTTCAAAACAGGCGAAGAACTCGATGTGGAGCAGGTTGTATCGGAATGGCCGAATATCGTTCAGGGCAAGCATGATATGGTTCGTCCGTTTAAGAGGAAGGAGACCGCAGAAATCGTAACTAATACGCCAGAACTCATACGTGTTCGGCTTCTTGCCGACATGTCTTTCTCGATGAAAGAAATGGACAAGCTCATTACGCTGCAACGGACAATCGCGCTCCTGCTTTCCTCAATTGAAGAATTCAACACGTATCTCAACGCAACAAGGTCTGAGACCAAGACCAAGCTTCGTGCCGAGACAGAGGTGATCAGGTTCTCGAGCAGCGCCCAAAAAATAAAGTCATTCAATGACAGAAACGGCGCCGAAGCGGTCACGGTATTTTCACGTCTTGGAGTCCCTGACGGACTCACGTTTGACAGCGGCGCCTTGCAGCATGTTCTTGAATCGATATCGCCTGAGGACGAGGAACTCATGAGGCAGGGCAAGATTTTGGACATCCTCATCGAGGTCACCGACGGTGGCTCAACTGATAAGGAGAGCGCCCGTTTGGCGACCGAAGACCTGCTCAAGAAGAGGGTGGTCGTGCGTGCCTTTCAGATTGGCAAGACGAGCCCTGCAGAGAAAGATGCGTTCAACTATGTTTGGAATAAGGACATGTCGCGTCCGCACGGCGAAATTGTCGGCAGCAACATAGCCGCTCTGGTACCCGCCGTTACGAAAGCCCTCAAAGAGTATTTAGGAAACGTCCAGATATAAAAAAACCCTCCATTTAATGAAGGGTTAAACCATACCAAGTCTTTATTCAAGAACTTACTATAGCTATTCCGGGTTCGTCGTTGGAGCAACCATGGCTAGGCGCTTCCGCTGACAGGCCGCAGGTAACGAGGTTTGGCTAACCCCGCCCGGCGTGCTATCTTTTCCCTAAGAAGGGAAAATTGCACCTGTGGCACGATTCCATCTGTCATACTAACAATGTGTTGTAAGGAGCTTCTTTTGAGAGTATAGCATATATACATATTTGTGTCAATAACTCTGAGGTCGGTGCGAAGATACGCTTATTTTAAGCCATTTTAATGAATAATCTCGAAAAGAATCCGGAAAACAGGGCCTCTGAGAGCCTCTCGGTCGGCGCAATCATTGAGGCAGTCGAATTCAAGGAGATAACTGACAAACACGGCCATGTTACGGGTTTTAAATCGAGTTCGCCCGGCCGAAAGCTGATCGAGATTCAAGTTCCCAAGGGTTCAAAGCCCCAGCTCGAAGCGGGAAGGGCATACAAGGTCAAAATCATAGGCGATACGAAACCTGACGATCCAAACTCGGGCAAATTTGTCGGCGAGATAGTGGTCGAGGGCGAGCCCCTTACCGCGAGAGAGTGGCAAGTGACGGAAGAGAACGTCTCAAGTGCAGAGCGGCTTCGCAGGCAGGCGCGTTCATATGCCGGGGAGCCGGGCGTGGAAATCCCGGCGCTCTCCGATGCCGACAGGAAGACTCTCCTTAGTATCGGAATCGAAGCGATGGCGGATGATGTATTTGAGGAATCGGGAAAAGAACGCGCCGCTCTCGAAGAGCAGGCGAATGAGCTTTTGGGTGATGCGCACGGGCCGGAACAGGCTCTCATCCGTTTGCGCATGGCGAATCTCAAGGACGCGCTCCGGGAGAATCAGGCCCTGGAAAGGGAAGAGCACCGCGTGCTTGGGTACGAATCCCGCGTTCTGAAACTCCTCATCGACAAACAAAACAAGGGAGCGGCGACTTCCCGCGAGAAAAAGGCACTCGAGGTTCTTCGAGAACAGCAGGATTTGATTGGAACAGCGAAAGAGAAACTCCTTTCGTCTACTCCGGAAGCTTGGTATGGCCTTCATCTGAAGCAGCTCAAGGAATACAAGTCGGAACTTGAATCGGGTAAAATTGTCGAGACCGAATACGTGAAGAAGCAGGCGGAAGATATCGCAATGCACCTGCGCGCCGGCCAGCCGGTATTTATTTACGGCGAACTCGGTTCGGGTAAAACAGAAATCGCATTCCATACGGCGCGAAAATATTTCGGCAAGGAAGCGCTCATCATATCGGGATCGAAGCACACCTCGCCCTCCGAGCTTTACGGCCACCAGATCTTGTCTCTCCGTGACGTGGATAATGCCGAGGCCGAAGATCAATACCGCGCATTTCTCAAAACCGCGGAAGACGAAATAAACGATTGGAAGGAGGAACATCCGAAAGCCACGGAAGAGGAAATAGGACGGCAGTTTGAGCTCATTCGAACCGGTCTTCAGGAACGACTCGCTCACGAATTCAGAAGCGGCACGGTTTCGGACTATTTCATGGGCCAGGTGTATCAGGCAATGGCGGAAGGCCGCCCGATCATTCTCGATGAAGTGAATGCTATTCCGCACGAAGTGCTCATCAGTCTTAACCATCTTCTTACCCGCCGTCCGGGAGACAAGGTCAGAATCCAGCAGAATAGCGGTTCCGAAGTGGTCGTTCATGAAGGCTTCGGTTTCATCCTTACCGGAAATATCAATGAGACGGGTGACGAACGTTATATTATGCGCCAAGATCTCGATCCGGCCTTTATTTCGCGCCTTTAT
>DASTXF010000014.1:0-2464 GCA_035765615.1 Minisyncoccota bacterium
CTTTAACACAGAACATCTTTTTTTACAAAATAAGTCAAGAAAAAGGGGCGTTTGAACGCACGCGTTCAAACGCCCCTTCGAAAATACCAATCAGACCTTGGCTTGCGCCTTGACGCCTTCCTTCGCACGGGCCGAAGGAACGAGCCGGGACTCGACCCGCGGCGGAAGCGCCTTGCCGCCCTTTGCGGCAATCGCCTCCTCCTTCCGGATGGCAGCTTCGAGGTTGAACTCGTCGCTTACCGCCGGACGGGCTGCGGGAGCCGACGCCGGAGCGCGGTTCTCGCGAATCCGCTTGACCTGCACCGAGGCCCGGACGAGATTGCGCGAAGCGATCTCGTACATGGCCTTGTTGTAGTCGTCAAACGTCGTCCAGAGCATGGCTTCGAGGCGGCCCTCGGAGTTCTCCTGGAGAACGATCGCGATCATGTGTCCCTTCTTGGGGCACGACGGGCGATCATTCCCGACGACGAGCGAGTTCTTGTCGGAACTCACGCGCCGTCCGTCTTCCAGGTCGCAGTGGACTTTGACCCGGCCGACGCACACCGTGAAGGACTGCTGCCCCTCATGGAGTTGGGCCACTTGCCCGAGGACGAACGCCTGATGTCCGCGCCACGGTTGATTCTGATTTTGGTTATTGGAGGTATTTTGAGTATGCATGTGTGGAGATCTTGTTTCCTGGTGTCAATTATATCACAATATATATCATTGTCAATACTACCCAGGCATCATAAAACCGCTCTACTGAGCGGTTTTATTATCTAGTCGATCTAGAGAGTCTCGATGAGCATCATATTTGTCTCGGTGCCCTTTCCGAACGGCAGCGCAGACGCCATGACTACTTTGTCCCCTTTCTTCGCGAGCTTTTCCTTAAGGAAATGATCGCGGACTATTTTGGCGACTTCATTGAAGTCATTGGTCTTCTTTACGAGGACTGGATTCGTTCCCCACGAGAGGATGGACTGGCGGAAGGTCACTTCGTCAGGGGTGAATACGAAGAGCGGCTGGCGCGCCTTGTGGCGCGAAATCGAGCGAGCGCTCTTTCCAGAAAGCGTGAACGAAACAAGGAACTTCGCCCCAACGCGGTCTGCGTTCCTCACAGCCGAAGCAGTGATCGATTCAGCAGAAGTCTGAAGCGTGCCTGCCGGAGTATCGAGAAGCTGCTCCTTGAGGAGGTTTGCTTCTACCTGGAGAGCCACTTTCGACATAACTTCAACGGCCTGGACTGGGAATTCGCCAAGCGTGGTCTCCTCGGAGAGCATGATAGCGTCGGTACCATCGAGAATCGCGTTCGCAACGTCGGAAACCTCGGCGCGAGTTGGAACTGGGGCCTTGATCATCGATTCAAGCATCTGAGTTGCCGTGATAACCGGCTTGCCGAGTTCATTGCATTTCCTGATGAGCATTTTCTGGGCTGCAGGGACCTTCTCGGCTGGAATTTCGATCGCGAGATCGCCGCGAGCAACCATTACGCCGTCGCAAAGCTCGAGGATCTGGTCGATCGTCGAAAGCGCCTGCGGAGTCTCGATTTTGGCGATGATTTTAGCCTTGGATTTCTTAGCCTTGAGGATTTCGCGGAGTTCGGCGATATCGGAAGCGCGGCGGACGAACGAAAGGGCGATGAAGTCCACCTTGTTCTTGATGCCGAATTCGAGGTCAGAGCGATCCTTCTCAGTGAGGGATGAAATCGTGAGATCGGAATCAGGAAGGTTTACTCCCCTCTTGCCCTTGATCTCGCCGCCCACGAGCACTTTGCAGACGACGTTATTTCCCTTCACCTCGAGAACCTCGAGCTTCTTCCTGCCGTCGTGGAGGAAGACAATGTGTCCCTTCTTCACTTCTTTCGCAAAGTTCGGATAGTTTACGGAAACGCGGGTTTCGTCGCCTTCAACCTTGTCCGTCGTGATGGTGAACTTCTGGCCTTCTTTGAGGGTGATCGACTCTGTCTTAAACATGCCGATGCGGATCTTAGGGCCGCCGAGGTCCTGAAGGATGGCTGCAGGGATGCCTGTCTTTGCTACGGCTTTCTTGAGGTTATTCACGCGGCCCTGGTGCTCGGCAAAATCGCCATGCGAGAAGTTGAGGCGCATGACGTTCATGCCCGCCTGAAGAAGCGCGGTAAGCTTTTCCTCCGATTCGGTGGCCGGTCCGATGGTGCAAACGATCTTGGTTTTCTTGGTGTTCATCATCAATGTTTTATTAAAGTCGAGGCTCTATGATACAGAAAAATCCGGTTTTTTCAAAATCGGCGGAAATTACTGCAGAAAAGCGCTGGTGCGCGTACTAGGATTCGAACCTAGGACCCCATCAGTATCAGTGATGTGCTCTACCAACTGAGCTATACGCGCTTAAAATGTTTCCGAAATATAGCAGAAACCGGCTGTTATTTCAAGAAAATGAAGACCAAACAAAAGGGGCGCCGTGGTATTCGGCGCCCCTTGAAATCATTTCGCCCATTCGTGATTGT
>DASTXF010000015.1:0-9946 GCA_035765615.1 Minisyncoccota bacterium
GCCGCTTTTCTTCAGGGCCTCGGAGAGTTTGTCGCCGCGGTGGGCGACCTTGTCTACGATGGCGTCGGCGAGAGATGTTTCCGGTTCATATTCTTCAGCCGCGAAATTGCGCGCAATCGGGGAAACGCCTCGCGTCTGGACGATGTGCACTGCTGCGCCAATGCCGTGTTCAGCAAAATAATCGGCGAGCGCCTGGGCTGTAGTGCCGGACGACGTGCCGATGAATACCGCTGAAAGATCCGGCGTAGAGGCGATTTCATGAGCGAGCGTCTTGTATCCAAGGAGGGCCTCGTCATCGGTCGATTGGCGGAGGCTTTCTTTGCCCGCGTGGATGAGATTGAACAAGGCTTGGAGCGGACGGGGGACTTCTTCGATTTTTATCCGGGGGTCAACGAGCTCAGCTTCGAGGGCCGCTCGTTTCGCCTTATTCATATTCGAACCGACGAGAATGGTGAGGGTCAGCCCGCCGCTTGGATCTGGCGCTGGCTCTTTGCTTTTTTTGCGAGACTTTATCTCGTCATTGATGAGGCCTGTCTCAGCATTCTTTTTTTGTATGTGACGGAGAGCGGCGAGAGCGGCATTTCCCGACGATGATATGACGAAGTCGCGTGCACCCTCTGCAACCTTCATGTCGATCATGAGCGGAATAGAGCGGCCTTTGTGCGAGCCGTACGGATGGAGATCTTCGCGTTTTAAAAACAACCGGCCGATGCCGAGTTCGCGCGCTATTTCCGGAGCCTCTTTTTGGGGCGTAATCATATTCCTATAGTAGCTATTATGCAGTATTATATAAAGGCTTTATTCCTTAATCAGCAACTCCAACTCCCATGAAGTGCGTCTGTCCTGAATGCAAGAATGACATAGACATGTCCAAGTATCCGAAGGTCGCCGTCGGCCATGTCATCGAATGCAATACGTGCGGAATCATGCTTGAGGTTACAAAGATCGAGAATAGCCAGGTAGAAACGGAGATCGTGGACGAGGGCAAGTAGCTATTCAAGAGGGTCCTTAAGAGCCTTGTAATCCTCCGATTTTCGGAGGATTTTGATATGCGGGTAAAGGCTCAGGAGGAGGATGAATCCGATCGCGTTCAGAATTCCCGAGGTAATGAATATTGCAGGGAAACCATAGACCTGGGCCATGAGCCCGCCCACAAGGCCACCGAGCGCAGCAGCCACCGTGATGCCGCCGACGCTAAAGAGGCTCCACTCGAAACCTTCTGATTCGCGGTCAATATGGTGAGAGAAGATAGCGTAAAAAGCCGCCATAGTGAACGCATCGGCGATACCCCAAAGGATTTGAAGAAATACGATTTGCCAGATCTTGTTTACGCCGAGGATAGTAAAGCTTGCGAATGTGGAGAGAAGAGAGCCGAGAAGTATTGCTGCGAAATCGTCGCTTTCGCCGGGGCGTTTGTCCAAACGGCGGGCAACGGAGAGCTGGATGACTGATTTTGTCACGGAATAGATCGCCGCCATGATGCCGACGGTCGCAAGCGTTGCGCCGGCGATGTGGCCGGTGACGAATACCGCGAAAAGCGGGCCCCAGAGGGCACTTGCCGTATTCACAACGAAGAGGAAGAGAAGCAGGATGCGAATGGCTTTGTTGACGAGTCGGATCGGCATATTATTTTTCGGCAAGAGCCTTCACGGTTTCTTCGATCATGCCGCGGAAGCCATGTGATCCGAGGAATACGATGACGTCGCCGGGAGATCGGGCGCCGATGAGGAACTTCACGAGTTCTTCATCGTCCTCGATGTAGTGCACTTCCTTGTGGCTTTCGGCAATGGTGTCCGCCAGTTCGTCGCCTTCGAATGTCTTTTCCGGGTTCGATGGATCGATCTTGAGCTTGGTGAGGCGGGGAATGACCACCGTGTCGGCGTCTTTGAACGCGTCTTTGTATGCGGGTTTTGACTGAGGCGTACGGTTTCCGGTGTTCGGCTCGTAGACGGCGATAACGAGACCAGGGTAGATATGACGGAGGTTATTCAATACCGATCGTGCCTTCTCAGGTGAATGGGCGATGTCGTCGATCACCGTCACGCCGTTTTCGTATCTTTTTTCAAGGCGGCGTTTCATACCGGCGAACGACTTGATCGCGTCGGATATTTCTCCTGGAGCGATGCCGCACGAGTGTGCCATGGCGAAGCAACCAGCGATGTTTTCAGCGTTATATGACCCGAGAAGCGGTGACTCGATACGGTATTTTTTACCGTGGTAACTAATATCGAATGTTATGCCTTGCGGGGTTTGAACGATGTTTTCGTAGCGGTACGAAGCGTCCTTATTAAGGCCGTAGCTTATGAAATCCCGCTTTGCTTCGGTAAGGAGCCGTACGACGGATTCATTGTCTATGCATGCGACGATCGTTCCGGTTTTTGGAACCGAGGCTATGAGTTTTTTGAATGCCTCGAAGTATTCGGCCTCCGTAGGGTAGAGATCGGCGTGATCCCATTTAACGGCGGTCAAAAGGAGGTTTGTCGGCTTGTAGTGAAAGAATTTGGCGCGAGGGTCCCAGATGGCGCTTTTGTATTCGTCGCCTTCGACGATTGACCAGTCGCTTTCCTTGATCGCTCCCGCTGGTCTGCCGATCGATACGCCGCCCGAAAAATACGACGGGTCAAGCCCAGCGCTTTCAAAGATATGGGAAAGGAGGGCAGAAGAGGTGGTCTTGCCCCATGTTCCCGCAACGACGATGGAATTTTTCCTTACCAGGTATTTTCCGATCGCTTCGGCAAACGAGAGGATGGGGATGTTTTTCTCTTTAGCCGCGACTATTTCCGGGTTGGAAGGGCTTGTGCCTGCGCCTCCCGCGACCACGAAATCAGGCGTGCCGTCTGCGAGCATTTTTTCAGGATGCCAGCCGGGATAGTACGCGATTCCTGCGTGCGTAAGTTCGGTCGAAACAGGAGGAAAGAACCCCTTGTCGCTTCCGGTGACGACGACGCCTGCGTTATGGAGGGCGATCGCAAGGGCGCTCGTTCCGACCCCGCAGATGCCAATGAAATGGACTTTTTTCGCGCCTGTCTTATTCGTGGTGGTATTTTTCATTCTTCAAAATGGAAAAAGCCCGGTAGAGCTGTTCAAGAAATATAGCACGGACGAGATCGTGCGGGAACGTCATTTTGGAAAGCGAAACCGATCCGGAAGCGAGGGTTTTTGCCTCTTCGGGGAAGCCGAACGGACCGCCGACCACGAAGGCAGCTGACTTTATCCCTGAGTTCATGATCTTGCCCACAAAATCGGCGAATTCGATCGAGCGATATTCGCGGGCGCGATCGTCGAGGAGGAATACGCGGTCGAATTTACCGAGGTGCCTCGCGAGCTTGTCTTCCGTCGTTTCGATCATTTCGAATCCGGCGTATCGGGAGACGCGCTTCGAATATTCTTCGACAAGGCCGCGGATTTCAGGTGTTTCTGTCTTGCCGACGGTGACGAGTGCGATTTTCATTTGAGGATTTCTTTAAGTGGTGATACGTCCGTTTGCCATTTTTCTCCGTCGAACCATTCGCCGCCTTTGAATTGGAGTTTATAGGTGTCGGAAGGGCGGGAGAGTGAGCCGAGATACATGTAATGTTTGCCCGAGGCCTTGGTCCATTCGATGGCTTTCGTCATCATGCCGAGGCCGCGCGATGGCTCGGCCGGATCTTCGATGTAGAACGGGTAGCTGTAATGGACGAAGCTGCCGCCATCGTACGCGATGACGTATCCGACGATCGTTCCGCTTTTTGTGTCGGTGAATACAAAGACTCGGTTGAAGTTCGTCTTGTCGCCTTCGGTGAAAATTTCCTTGACCTTGTTTGCGGTAAAGACATTGTCGCCAAATTTCTCGTAGAAGTCCTTTGCCATTTTGCCGATCCTCCAGTGGTATCCGGCAAACGGGATGGATTCGGTCGAAAGGGCGATGTGTTCGGCTTTTCGGAGGATGCGTCTGTTCTCCGAAGACAATTCGAATTTCGAAAGGTCGACCCGGAACGACCGGGTCTTATTCATGATGCCTTTGCCCACGCGGGTGAAGATATAGCCGCGCGAATACATGCCCGCAACGTTTTCAGGCGAGAAATCAGTAATGGTTTTGGTGTCCCAATTGAGGTAGGCCATTCCTTACAGATTACTTCAAAGGAGGCTTGCGCACCATTGACAGAATGCCGATTTGACGTAGTTTCAAACAAAAGTTCTTATGAAATTCATACCAGGAATGCCGATCGTGAAGCAGGGCTTCGTTGGTCTTGATATCCATTTCGCGCTGACCTTGCCTCCGCGTCTTCGGATCTTCGGCAGTCGGTTCACTCGAAAAGGTGAATTCCACGTCACACTTGTCTCTGGCGACGTTGTAACGGAAGAAGTTCGGGTTGCCGCGGAAAAAGCGGCGAAGGGGATACGATTCCGCATCGGTGTCGAGCCGTCATTCTTTCTCGTCGAGAAGGATTATGGAATCGAGTCCCGGCGGAGCATCATCGCTTCCTGCCTCGTCGCAGGCGCCGAGGAATTCAATAATCGGCTCTATGCCCAAACGGGAGTCATCATTGATTCTGTTCCGTATCACGTGACGCTTTATACGGCAGGGAATTCGAAAGGGATCGGCTTGACCTCGCAGCAGGACAAGCTTCGGTTCGCTACAAAGATTCCGTACGGCCAAGTTCCCAAGGCGATCAAGATATTCTGAAAATCAAAGCCGGCGCGTTGCGCCGGCTTTTTCCTTGTTTGGTTTAGTGAAGCCCAATCCAGACTCCGATCATAACCATGGCCAGGTGAACGACCCACATGCGCATGATCACTTTCTCCTCGCTCCAGCCTTTAAGTTCAAGATGGTGATGAAGGGGCGCCATTCGGAAAATGCGACGGCCGAAAATATGGCGGCCGATGGCTTGGATGATGACCGTGATGGCCTCGGCGTAGAACATGAATGCAATAAAAGGGAGAATGGCCATGCTCTGCACGGCGAGTGCGTTTATGGCGAGAAGGCCGCCGAGGCCGAGCGATCCAATATCTCCCATTTGGAATCGCGCCGGCTTCACATTGAAATAGGTATACGTCACCAGAGCGCCGGCGGTTGTGGCATTCAGTACCGCGAGCGCGTCATAACCCGATATCCAGGAAAGGAAAGCGAGAGCGCCGAACGTCGGAATGAGCATGCCGCCCGCGAGTCCGTCCATGCCGTCAGAAATGTTTACTGCATTCGCGGTGAAGATAACAATAGCGATTATGAGAGGGATGATGAAGCCGTCGATCGAGACAAGGCCGTGAAAGGGGATATAGACGTCGCGCCATGCCTCGCCGAGCTTCCAGTAAATCCACCAGACGGATATAGCTCCTGCCGCGAATTGAAGGAGAAGCTTTTCATGAACGAGTACGCCCCGGCGCTGCTTGGACCCGAATATGGTTGTTATGCGCTTGAATATCGTCCAGGGCAGGGTAATCGCAAGGAAGATTCGATAGAGGTAATTTTTATGGACGCGGATGAGGGTGAGGGTCTGCGAAAGGCTCCGCTGCCTACGGATGCCGCCAAAAATATTCAACAGATCGTCGAATGCGCCGAGAGCGGCAGAAAGAAGCATGACGCCGATCGGTACCCAGGTGAATCGACGGTCCCAATTCCAGAAATAGGTAATGACGGCTACGGTAACAATGACGAGGAGACCGCCCATGATCGGCGTCGATGCCTTATCCTTTCGTGATTCAAGGCCAAGCGTCCGGTCTCCTTCTGATTTCCGGGTAATTCCGTAGCGGCGAAGGAATCGAATAAGAAAGGGAGCCCAGGCGAGACTTGCGAGGCAGGCAATCACGCCGAAACCAATGATATTGGTCAGGCTATTGATCTGAAGGGGGAGAAAATCGCTCATGTGAACGAGTATACGCGACTAAGCCAAAAAACGCAGCCGGCGGAGCGAGAGGCTTTTGGCCGTTCGGGCGCTTTCATATGTGTAGTTACCCGATCCTGTCTCACCCTTTTCTTTCCATGTGCCGCCAAGGAGGTCGTCGCCGTGGACGAGAATATCACCTTCGCGTACGCCGTGGCCGGACGTTCCATCGGATGGCCATGCATAAGAATGAGCGTAGCTGATGCGGGTACCGCCGTCGGCGCGTTCAACGCCGGTCACGACGACCATGTGGTTATAGAGTCCGTCTTTCCCCGTGCCGATGAAGACGATAATGTCTCCAGGCTTTGCCTCCGACGGATTCACTGCTGTGCTGTTTCGTTCGTTCGCGAACGTGCTTACGCCCATATTTTCCGCAGGGCGAAGCTTTGCTGCAATCGTTCCGACGAAACCAGGGCGGTTTGATTTCACGAACGACTGGATGTTCTTGCCCGTTCGTTCTTGCGAAAGGGAGTTGAGCACGTGATAGGCGAAACCGGAGCAGTCGATACCAAGGTCACACGCGATGAGGAATTCTTTGAGTTTGTCTGTGGCTATCGTTTTGATGTCGACTCTCGCGTGGAGTGCCTCGATTTCGGCTTCCTCGGCAATTTCCGAGGGGGAACCCTTGCCCTTGAGCACGCGGAGCTGGCTTTTGGTTTTGCGGCGGCGGTTATTGAAGTACGGGCATTGCGGCTTGCCGCCCACCGGAAGCGCGAGGTAAAGGTCGATCATGGCTCGCGCTTTGCCGCCGAGCTTCGAAACGTCCGCGGTTTTCGTCTCTAGATTTTCCGGATGCATGATCGTATGAATTCTCCGAGGCCGTTCAGGGTCCCGTGGCTCTCCATTATACCTTCGGACGACTGAATGCGGAAAAGTTCCTTGTTCGGCGCATCGTTTTGGTATTCGAGTACCGTAAGACCTTTGGCGCGGAGACTTTCCAAATTGACGGAATACTGTGTTTCTGTGACGCGCTTCACGATCTGTGACCCGGAAACTTTCGGGAACGGCTTTGGAGAGGCAGATTCTCCAAGGAGGGAGGAAATATGGAGTTCGAATAGCGTGGGTGCTGTCGGATCAGTTTTCTTCTGCAGTTCCGATTCGAATGTCGCTGATGCGGCTTGCCGAGAGTTAATTTCAAGAAGATACGTTTTCTTCGTCTTTGGCTCATACACAAGGTCGATGCCGAAAAGTCCTTTCCAACCGTCTTTTCTGAGGCGCGCTCCGATTGACTGCGCGATCGAAACCGCATCGATGCGGAAGCCCTCATATTCCGGTTTCTGCGGCAGCGACCAGTCATTTCCAATGGTCGAAAAAGGAAGATCGGTAAACGGCTCAATGCCAGTGATCTGGTAGCTTGGATTCCCAATGATAACCTCCTTGTCGCCGACGAGAGCGTTCACTGTAAAGATTGGACCTTCGATAAAATCGGTCACGCGGCATTCGCGGTATGGGAATTTTTCGCGAAGAGGGCGGAGGTCGTCTTCGGAATTGATGACGAACGTTCCATGGCCGGTGTGGGCGTGATTAAACTGAAGAACGAACCGCGAACCCGAATAAGATATTTGCTCGAGAGTGGAAATGCGATGAGAGGGAAGAAGGTTCGCGTCTCGGTCGAGCCAAGCCACTTGCGATATTTTTTCTTCGACCATTTTTGCAAGGTCGGCGGATGGATTGAGGATGCGGTATTTGCGGGAAACGGCGAGCCGTTCGATCCGGGGCGTGTTCTGAAAGACGACTACATCGGCGCCAATGCTTTTTATGAATTTCTCTACTTCGGGAAGGGCAAGGAGGTCGAATGTATCGAGGGTTTCCGCTGACGCGACAAGTATGACGTTTTTAGGGTATTCGTCGCGAATCGTCCTGCCCTGAGGCGTATCGTTTGAAACCACGAAATAATTGCCGCGAGGCTCCATGCCTAAGGCGCGTTCGATATCTCGGGCGACGTAAACGACAGGTCTGGCAGGATTCCATTTCATAGTGATAGTATACTTACCTCACCAACTATGGCCACTCTTTTTATCGTAGCCACGCCTATCGGAAACCTTGAGGACATAACCTTGCGCGCTCTTCGCGTGCTCAAGGAGGTTTCTGTAATATTCTGCGAGGACACCCGCACATCGCGAGTGCTTTTTTCCAAATACGGAATAGCCACTCCGACTGAAAGTTTCCATGCCCAGAGCCCACTCTCGAAGATTGAACGGGTGATCGGTCTTTTGGAGGAGGGTAAGGACATCGCGCTTGTAAGCGACGCGGGCACGCCGGGCATATCGGATCCCGGAATGCTCCTCGTATCCGAAGTCCGCTCTCGGATGCCAGAAGCGAATGTGGTCGCCGTTCCGGGCCCGTCGGCTCTCACCGCCGCCATCTCGATTGCCGGAAAGCCTCTCCACGAATTCGTCTTTCTTGGATTTTTGCCGCACAAGAAGGGAAGGCAGACCCTCTTTGAGGAGATTAAAGCCGCCGAACGCCCTTACATTTTTTACGAATCTCCGCACCGGATCGAGAAGACGCTTGAGGCGCTCAAGGCAAGCGGAAAAACCGTGACTATTCTCCGGGAAATCACGAAGATGCATGAATCCTACGTCTCCGGGTCGGCCGAGGATCTCTTGCTAGGGTTCAAGAATGACCCAAATACGCTCCGTGGCGAGTTTGTGGTTATTGTGTCTTAATTATTGCTTCAAGGAAGTGTATACTGGCCTTATGAAGTACAGGAATATCATCATTGCCCTCGGTATATTGATTGTTATTATCCATTTCCTTGGATTTCCCTCCTCGATAGATAATGTCATTTATTCGATTCTCGGCCTTCTCATAATCGCGCTTGCATATATGGCCGGCAAGACACCTGGCCCGACGGTCTAATCACTATCGGAGTGTCTTCGAAGAGAAGCAGAAAAAGCGTCAGGAACTATCGGATAGGCGTTGGACTGTTCCTCCTTTTCCTTTTTTCTGTCCTCTTTCTTTATATAGGAACGCCGTCCCTTTCTGAGACGACATATCAAAATAAGACTGCCTCGTCATCGGGGAGCGTACGATAGCTGGCTTGCAAAGGATTTTTTGGCGGGGTAGTCTCTAAATCAGACCAGCACCCCGCATATGATCCATACATTATTCTGGGTTTCCTTCTCGGCGTCACTCGTTCTGGCGTTTCTTGTCATTGCGTACTGCAGATACAAGATGCGGCCTCGCTGCGACAACTGCCATCACAATCTCATTTGGGATGGTAAATGTCACTGGTGCGGGAGCCTCGCCACGCCGTTCAACAGCGACGTGAAGTCGGGGTTCGAATGCCGGAAGGTGTGACCGCCGCACACGCGGCTCGAGGCTGTCCTTCGGGACAGCTTTTATTTATGTCATTACGCGTGCGCGGGCGTGTGTATAGATGGCCCTGGACAAAATATTTCTCCAGGAGTACGCTCTAACTTGTCGCGACACCAGCGTCTCGATACCGTTCCGAGAGGTGATGCATCTCTCCCGAAACGGTAACCAGCACATCCCAAAAACGACAAGTCATGACTCGTTCTTCACAAGCAGAGCCAGTCGGAGAGGCGAAAGCCGCTCCTCGTCATGTACCGGCCGCAACACTCGCGGATATCCTCGGCACCAGCGCAGCTCCGAAAGGGGGCTCGCAGGAGCCGCAGGAATACAACCGTCAGACCGTGTTTGCGGAAGCGCTCGGTTCCCGCCACCCCTTCCGGGGTTGCGAAGGACGCGAGATCCGCATTGGCCGTTTGCATCGATAGCTCTGCAAGGCGTCGTCTGCGGCCGCCGAGTTCCATCGGCGGCCGCTTTTTTTATGTCCGCGCCGGTACTCCGGCGCTTTTCCTTTCCTAAATGCAGGGAAAATGTCAGAATAAGCGCAAATGACGAGCGACGACAAGGTCACATATTTCGGCGAAACCGACTCCCGAAACAAGCGCATCAAATTCGGCATCAAAGCCAAGGACCGCACGCGCCATTTCTACGTGATCGGAAAGACGGGCATGGGAAAATCAACCCTGCTTGAAAATATGGCCGTTCAGGATATTCAGAGCGGGGAAGGTCTTTGCTTTATCGATCCTCACGGCAAGACCGCCGAAATCCTC
>DASTXF010000016.1:0-2586 GCA_035765615.1 Minisyncoccota bacterium
GTCGCCGATCGAAGAGTCCTCTCCGGTGAGGCCCTGGATTTGTTCCGATTTATTGCTGTCGCCGCCGTCTCCTCTCTGTGAATCAGCCCCGTCATCCGCATATGCCTTGAGGGCAAGTGAAGCCCCCATGACGACTACCGCAGACAAAATAAGATATTTTTTCATTATATTATGACCGAATAGCTCCCCGCGTGGCATGCGCGTCGGATAATAGTGACCACCCCAAGTTTACCACGTTCGGGGTAGTGCTGCGCGATTTACAGAATGAGAGAATTGCATGGTAAAGTAGCCTTATGAGCCGCAAAGCCATCATAACGACAGGACTCATTATTGGATCTTTTGCGGGAGGCTATATTCCTTCGCTCTGGGGCGCTGATTTCATTTCGTTCTCTGGTCTGCTCTTCAGCGCGATCGGAGCAATCGCCGGTATTTGGATTGCGTTCAAGCTCACCTCCTGATGAAATTAAAATGATGAAAGAAATTTCCATCGTTTCTTATTCGAAACCGGTCCATTACCAATTCCTCATCGACTCGACAATTGATCTTCAGGAAATCGAGAGATCTCTCAGTTCGACCCGCCGTCCCGGCATCGATATGGCAAAGGACTATTTGGGCGAAGTTCTTGATAATGTCGAAAAGAATCAAGGCGCCATATTTGTTGCTGAATACCAGAATAAGCCAATCGGATTCATTGCCTGTTTTATCGTTCAGGATGACGATGTGATTATGACAAAAGAAGCTAACCTCTACGGATATATTTCGGATGCATATGTCTCGAAAGAATTTCGAGGTGAGGGCATATTTGCGCGGCTTGAAGAGAAGGCATCGGTGCATCTTAAAAACCTTGGTATGAAATCAGTGTGCATCAATGTCGTAGCGGCGAATGAACGGGCGTACAAGGCATATCTTAAAGCCGGGTACAAACCGGAAGAAATAAAATTGCGGAAGACGCTGTAAAAAGCCGTCCGAGTACGGGCGGCTTCGCGTCACATGACCGGTAGGCGGTCGATGTGGCGTTCACGAGACGGGGAGAGCGGCTTCCATTTGCCGGCTTGTCCGCCGACGCCGACGAATCCCTCGCGCATGACTTTCTGGGTCTTGGCGCAGCCGGGTCGTGTGCATTTGCGGATGCCTTTCTGGACGCCGCTGCTCCAGAAAACGAGGTAGATCCCCGTCTCTTTAATGAGTTCCTTGTGCGACGGATCGGACTCCCATTTGTGAAGTCCGATCAAGCAGAGAATACAGGAGAACATATACGATTCATTCTGAAGACTGCTCCAGAATCGCAATAAGTCAAGCGGATATCATTCGGCCACGTGATAAAATTCCTTGTAACATTAAATGAGCAAAACAATACAAGTGAAAGTCTCCGCCGGAGCCAAAACAGAACATATTGAAGAGATCGCTCCGGGCTCATTCAAGGTCCGTGTTCGGATTCCGCCTGAAAAAGGGAAGGCCAACGCCCGCGTTGCTGAATTGCTTGCCCAGCATTTCGGTGTGCCCATAACGAGTGTTATCCTTATGAGGGGGAACACATCGAGAGAGAAGATTTTTTTCATAGAGAAGTGATCCGCCCCTTAATGTTTTTCTGATAGAATATCCTTATCGCTAAAACTTTTTTCCGTTTCCCGTGACCACGAGCAAAAAAACTTGGAATGCACGCATCACTGCGATGGTCGCGCTCTTCTTCACGTTCGTATTCATCATGGTCGTCTATTACGACCGAAAACAAGTCATCACCTATATCGCGCCTCCGCCGCTTCCGGAGACCGTCGATTTTTTTGCCTATAACAAAAAAATGATCGAGATGGCGAATTATGGCACAACGTCCGTAGCAACGGGAATTTCCGCAACGAGTACGCTCTGGACCGCCACCACGACGTCGATCTCCTCGCCGAAAAATCTTTGGCCCGTTTCAACGGTTTATCCGAAATATGGAGCGATCCTGCCGTTTAATCGCATTGTGGCTTACTACGGAAATCTAAGCTCGACGGCTCTGGGCGCTCTTGGCCGCGATCCGATTCCCAAAATGCTCGACGGACTTCAGAAGACCGTTGAGGCATGGCAAGCAGCTGATCCTTCCACTCCTGTCATTCCAGCGTTCGACTACATCGTCGTCATTGCTCAGGCGGGCGCTGGTCCCGACGGTAAATATCGTTTGCGCATGTCTGATGAAGAGATCCAGAAGGCAATTGATCTTGTTGATAGCATCCATGGCCTCATCTTCCTTGATATTCAGCCAGGTCTGAGCAACGTCGAAACGGAGGTGCCTCTCCTAGAAAAATTCTTGGAGAAGCCGAACGTGGAGCTTGCCATTGATCCTGAATTTTCCATGAAGACGGGTGCCAAGCCGGGGACGATCATCGGCACGATGAGCGCCGATGACGTGAATTTCTCCGCGAATTACCTGGCTCGCATCGTGCGGAGAAAAAATCTTCCGCCGAAAATTCTCCTTGTTCATCGATTCACCGAGAACATGGTCACGGGCGTGAAGGACATAAAGACCCTCGAGGAAGTTCAGATTGTCATGAATATGGATGGGTGGGGAGCACCCTCGATCAAAAAGAAGGTCTATTCGGACGTCAT
>DASTXF010000017.1:0-7744 GCA_035765615.1 Minisyncoccota bacterium
ACTTTGAAACGATAATGACCGAAACGAGACCGATAAGAAGCTTGTCTGCGATCGGATCATAAAGCGTTCCCCACGTAGTGATCTTTCTTTCCGTACGGGCAAGCGCTCCATCGAGCGCGTCAGAGAATGCCGAAAACAAGAAGAGGATAGCGCCCGGAATGTAATAGTTGAAACCGAGCAGAAGCCCGATGAAAGGAATCGTAATGAGGCGGAATTTGGTTATCTGGTTCGGCGTGACGCTTTTCGGGACGAGTTTGAGGAATGTCCGCGAGAGAAGCCGGTCGATCGGCGTCGCCCGGGTAAGATAGGTCACTTTGGCCTCCGGAACTTGGAGGAACTTGTCGAGGAATGTCATGATGACCCCCTCTTTGCCGTCGTGATGATGTTCTCCGTGCATAAATGCCGCGAGGTTTTTATTCTACCACACAAGGAAAAGCCCCGCGCACATGCGTGCGCGGGGCCCCTTCTCATCATGCACTACGCCCCATGGTGCCGCTTGCCCGCGATGGCGTCGTAATCGACGCCCGTCACACAAAAATCGGCAGACTTATACAAATTAACCAGTCCGTACCCGGCGATGAAGAATATCGCGAGGACTTTGAATCCCGCGAGATACCACGCGAGGTGCGGAAAGACCTTCACCGACACGGCAAACGCCGCGGCAGTAAGGACGAGCGAAAGCAGAAACCAGAGACTGATGAGGATGAATACTCGAGGACGCTTGTACTCGGGAGTATGGATGACGTATGCAAGCTCCCCGAAGAGAGCGATGAAAACGAGAACGACATACACGAGAGCCAGAGCGCCAGCGAAGAGGTATGTGAAGATCATTGGGGAACGGGGTTTCCTCTTTTATAGCGCGGGTAAAACGGAGAGTCAATGAATAACTTAACGCGTAAAAAAGCCAGAACCTACGGGAGGTTCTGGCTCGCATGAACGAAGAAAAGGTCGATCGGGAGTTCGGATTCCGGATTTGCGAAAATATCGGAAGTCATTCTCCACTCGAAGCCGTAATCGTCGTAGGCCCAGACGAATTTCATGCCGTGAAGCTCGCGGACAAATGCCTCGCCCTCCCTTCCGAACCGTCTCCGGGCCGAAAATGGGGCAAAGCCGAGGCCGCGGAGCGCACGGACATATCTTTCATGGAAGGTCATATGGTATGTGCGTCCGGATTATCTATATCAAATCAGCTTGATTTTTCAAAACGAAGGGATAGAATGCGACAAGAACCAGCATTCAATGAATTACACGCTCTCCGTCTTTGACAAAGACTACGCTCAGGTGCATCTCAACCTGAATGTGAATTCAGGTAAGATGCAGCAGTTCGATTTGAGCGACCTCGCGGATCAAGACCTTGATCCGCTCGTCAGATTCATTCTTTCGATCCCCGGAGTCTGCTCCGTGATTATGTGCGGAAACGCCCTCGGCATCGAACTCTATGAATACTGCGGCTTGTCGTGGACGCTGATCTCCCACAAGATCGCCATGCACGCCGCGGATATGTTCTCAGACACGACGCTCGTGCACCGCGTAAGCAACGAGGACTTCAAAGACCTCTTTCCGTTCTCGTTTTCCGAAAAGAAACTTTCCCTCGGAACGCCATAGTGGTTCCCTGTGGCCGGCAGACCCCGGCCAAACCCGTCCCACCTGGATAACTTGGGACGGGTTTTATTATGCCAATTTCTCAAGACCCCTGTTGCGCCCTCAAAAGGGCCGTGTTAGTATCTTGCCCATGAGTATCTCTACCGTATTGCCGTATATACAGATCATCATTTCGGTGCTCCTCATTCTTGTCGTCCTTCTCCAGCAGACGGGCGCTCAGAACGGCGGAGCCCTCGGAGGATCCGACAATATGACCTCGGTATTTCACACCCGCCGAGGCCTGGAAAAGGCCCTTTTCATCGCGACCATCGTGCTCGCCGCCCTTTTTGCCGTGACCTCCTTCCTTCTCCTCGTTCGGTAGAGAGCTCTCTCGTAATCATCGGAACCGTTTAATCTCTATACACCAAATCCTGGCCTCCGGGCAGGTTCTCCTATGGAACAGAAACCATTCTTCCGCGCTCTTCTCGAAACACTTACCCGGGAGCGCAAAGCAAAAGGCATCGACCGCCTCGATTCTCTGGCTTCGTCATTTTCTATAACCGAAAAGGTCCTTTTCCTCGTCTGCTTTCTCGTCTTTGCAGGTGCAGCCCTTTCCCTTCTCGGCAAGGTAAGCGACAGCTTCTCTGTTACCGTCCCTGAACGCGGCGGTTCCCTTGTCGAAGGCATCGTGGGAACGCCTCGCTTCGTAAATCCTCTCCTTGCTGTATCTGATGCGGACCGCGACCTTACAGAACTCGTCTATTCGGGTCTTTTGAAAGCCCAACCTGACGGCAGCTACATTCCCGACCTCGCCGAAAGCTACTCGGTTTCTCCTGATGGCCTTTCGTACAGCTTTACGATACGCGCAAACGCTCAATGGAGCGACGGATCGCCCGTTACGGCTGACGACGTTGAATTCACCGTGGTAAAAGCCCAGGACCCGGCCCTTAAAAGCCCTCGCTTCGTCAATTGGCAAGGCGTCACCGTCGAGAAAACCGGTACAAAGAGCATCATCTTCCACCTCAAGCAGCCGTACGCCCCATTCATCAGCAACCTCACGCTCGGCATCATGCCGTCTCACCTCTGGAAGAATCTTTCAGCTGACCAGATACCGTTCTCGTCGCTTAATACGAATGCCGTGGGATCAGGACCGTTTGTCATAAGCTCGGTCGTGAAATCCGCTGATGGCATTCCGACCGAATTCGTTCTCAAACCAAACTCGACGTACGCTCTCGGCGAGCCATTCATTGGCACGCTTTACATAAAGTCTTTCGGAAGCGAACAGGCTCTCCTTGGCGCGCTTGAAAGCGGCCAGGTGGAAAGCGCTTCCAACCTCTCCCCTGCTTCTGCAGAGGCGCTCCGCGCTTTAAGCAGGACGACCGTGCTCGCTGCGCCCCTCACCCGCATATTCGGCGTATTTTTCAACCAGAACCAGGACGAAGTGCTTGCCCATAAGGAAGTGCGACAAGCCCTCGACATGATCACTGACAAACAAGGCCTCATTCAAAGCGTTCTCGGAGGATATGGCTCAGTCGCCGATGGACCGCTCCCAAGCGAATCATCAGGAGATGCTTCGTCATCGAATGCCTATGACGCATCGACCACCGACGCAGCCGCCACAAAAATTCTTACGAAAGCCGGATGGAAAATAGATCCGACGACCAACCTCTACGTCATGGTCAAAGGCAAGGGCAAAACGGCAGCGACCACCACCCTCGAACTCAACCTTTCGACGGCGAATGTTCCGGAACTGGTTCTTGCGGCCAAGAAGCTCCAGGAAACATGGACTGCCTTCGGCATAAAGACTGACGTCCAGGTTTACGAGCCTTCTGACCTTAACCAGAGCGTCATAAGGCCAAGAAAATACGACGCCCTGCTCTTCGGACTTGTGACGGGAAGAAATTCGGACCTCTATCCGTTCTGGCACTCGTCTCAAAGGAACGATCCTGGCCTTAACATTTCGCTCTATACGAATCGCAAGGCTGATGATCTCCTCGAAAAAATGCGCATAGCCACGTCTTCTACCGCCCTCAATTCCGAATACGCATTGTTTGAGAACGAGGTCGGAAACGACGTGCCCGCAGTATTCCTTTGGAGCCCCGACTTCCTCTATGCCATTCCGGCAAAGCTTCATGGAGTAGAGCTCGGGCAGATGACGACCTCCTCTGACCGGTTCCTCGGAATCGAAAAATGGTACATAAACACCGACCGCGTATGGAACACCTTCGTGAAAGACCAGAATTCAATCATCAATCAATAAATCAAATTACAATTAGCAATTACTCTTAAAAAATTATGGAAGATCAGAACAAACCGAAGACAGAACGACAAACAAGCGCTCCGCACCATGCGGGCGGCAGGCCTCGCCATCGCGGCCGCGGGCATTTTCGCGGCGACCGCGGAGGCGCGGCCGGACGCGCTCCCGGCATGCCATCGCGCGTAAAGCGCATGATGAGGAAGTCCCGCCCGCCGCGTAGGTTCGGCGGCGGCTCCCGCATGCAAAGTGGCGCGGCGGGCGCTTCCGGCGCCCCTGGCGCCTCAGAAGGCCCTAAAGCGGTCCAAATCCCCGTCCCTCCAATCCAGGAAGGCGTTATTCGCATCATTCCGCTCGGCGGCGTCGAGGAAATCGGCAAGAACATGACCGCCATCGAATTCGGCAATGACATTATCGTTATTGACGCAGGCTTCCAATTCAAGGAAGAGGCCACCCCGGGCATCGACTACATCCTCCCAAACACTAAATATCTCGAAGAGCACAAAGACCGCATCCGCGCTCTCTTCATCACCCACGGCCACCTCGACCACATTGGTGGCATTCCTTACGTAATCGATCGCATCGGCTATCCGCCGGTATACACCCGCCAGTTCGGCGCAATCATGATTCAGAAGCGCCAGGAAGAGTTCCCTCACTTGAAGGAGCTCGACATGAAGGTCATCACCGGAAACGAGACCATCCAATGCGGCGCTCTCAAGATCAAGACATTCCCTATTTCCCACACCATTCCTGACTCGATGGGTCTTATTGTAAGCACCCCGTACGGCGACATCGTCTTCATCGAAGACGTGCGCGTCGACAACATCAAGGGCGTTCCGACTGAGGAAGAAGTGAAGCAGTACGAGCAATTCAAGGGCAAGAATGTCCTCCTCCTTACCATGGACTCAACTTCGATCGAAAAGCCCGGTTTCTCGCTTTCCGAATCCGTGGTGATCGAAAACATCGACCGGTTCATCCGCGAAACCAAGGGTCGCCTCATCATCGGAACCTTCGCGTCCCAGGTAGAACGCATCATCGCCATCATCAAGTCGGCTGAAAAATACAACAAGAAAGTAGTTGTCGAAGGCCGCTCGATGAAGACAAACGTCGAAATCATCAAGCACCTCCGCCTCGCCGAAATCAAAAACATCGTCTCTGTCGACGAAATCGAAAACTATCCACCTGACAGGATTGTCATGCTCGTGACTGGCGCCCAAGGCGAGGAATTCGCCGCGCTTATGCGCATGGCTACCGGCCAGCATAAGCAGGTAAAGCTCAAGAAGACCGACACGGTACTCCTCTCGTCGTCGATCATCCCGACGAACTATGCGAACGTCATCAAGCTCAAGGACAACCTCTACCGCACCGAGGCCAAGGTCATCACCTATCTCGACTCGGACATTCACGCTTCGGGCCACGGTAACCGCGACGAGCTCAAATGGATTCACGAGCAGATCAAATACCGCTTCTTCATCCCGCTTCACGGCTACCATTACTTCCTCCGTCAGCACGCAGAACTCTCCATGTCGATCGGTACGCCGAAGGAAAACATTGTCGTTCCTGACAACGGATCGATTATCGAAATCTACGACAACGGCAACAAGATTCGCGTTCTCAAGGAAAAGGCTCCTTCGAACCTCGTTCTCGTCGACGGTTTCGCTGTAGGCGACGCGCAGGACGTTGTCCTTCGTGACCGCCAGTCACTCTCTCAAGACGGCATGTTCATCGTCTTCGCTATCATCGATTCGCAGACAGGACGTCTCAGGAAATCTCCGGACATCATTTCCCGCGGCTTCGTGTATTTGCGCGAATCCCAGGATCTCCTCCGCGATACCCGAAACATCATCAAAAACACGATTGAGGAATCGGCGCGAGGCATGAACCCTCTGAACGTCGAAATGATCAAGGGCAATGTGACCGACGCGGTCTCCCGCCATCTCTTCCAGGAAACGGCGAAGCGCCCTGTCGTCATTCCAGTGCTTCTCACCATATAAACCGCGCAGCTCTCATGCAAGATAAAAACACCCGCGTACGGGTGTTTTTATGTTTTGACAAAATACTTATTTGTGATATAATTAGCGCCATAGCTCTTCCCATGAATACTATGCTCTCTGCCCTGTCCAAAGCGGGGCTCGTTGATCATTCCGAGGTCGCGGCGAATGCCAAGCAGGAAGCGGACGCCGTTCGTCAGAAAGTCGAGGCCATGCGGCCGAAAAGTCTCAAAGAGCTTTTCTCCCGCAATGATTACGACTTCTTCGCGCGCGTTCAGTGGATCATCGAAGCGCTCGAAAAAGACCAGGAAATCATCGGCGACGCCCTGGAAGCAGTGGAAAAGCACATGCTCGGCGGCCAAGCCGGGCGCGACTTCCACAAACAGCTCTGCGACTGGCGCTTCGGCCGCGACGTGAAGATTTCTCTCGATGACATCAAGGCCAAGTGGCCGAAGGTCTTCGGAAAAGCCTGAACCGGCGAGATTCCGGTTCTCAAAGCCCGAGGTTTTCCTCGGGCTTTTTCTTATTCCTTTACTGGCCGTCCGTTCAGCCGTAGAATATGCTCCATGCCAGAAGAACGCAGATTTGCCGGAAAGAGGCTCGTCATGTACGTGATCGGGTTCGTCTTCAACCTCAGTTATGCCATACCAACGTACGTAAACTCGACCTTCCTCGCCCATCTGCCGAATATGACTGACAGCCTCGTCGGCATCATATATACCGCAAGCTCTGTCCTCGCCCTCGCAGTATTTCTTGAGATGCCTGATATCCTGAGGCGCTTCAATAATTTCAAGACGACGCTCGCCCTCTTATTCGCCTGCATGATTTCCCTCATGGGACTTTCGACCGGCGAGCACGCCCTCGTCATCATCGGCGCTTTCCTTGTTAATTTCGTGTCGATCGCGCTCATTAACTTCACGCTCGATATATTTCTCGAGCAATTCTCAACCGACTCGAAAACCGGAAGAATTCGCGGCATATATTTCACCGTCACGAACGCGGCATGGCTTCTTGCACCTCTTATCACCTCGGCGCTCCTCGGCGAAGACAACATATACGGCACCATGTACGCCGCATCGGGCATCCTTCTCATTCCGGCGATCCTTCTCGTATTCTTCGGTCTTCGTGAAGTCAAAGACCCGCCGTTCAATCGAGTACCGTTTTGGAGAACGCTCGCTGAAGTGTGGGCAAATAATGACATTAAAGGAATATTCCTCGTGGACTTCCTCCTCCAATTCTTCTATGCCTGGATGATCATATACGCCCCTATATACCTCCACGACACGATCGGCTTCGATTGGACCCAGATCGGAATCATACTCACTGTTATGCTCATTCCGTTTCCGGTCCTTGGCGCACCTCTCGGCAGGCTCGCAGACTGGCACGGAGAGAAGAAAATCCTTATTTCAGGATTTGCCATTATGGCCCTTTCAACGATTTCCATTGCTTTCGTCACCGATCACAGCATGGCCGTATGGGCAGCAATACTTTTCATGACCCGCGTTGGCGCAGCCTCCGTTGAAGTTATGGTCGAGACGTACTTCTTCAAGCACGTGAACGCAACAAACGCGAACATCATCACTTTCTCGCGTATGATGCGTCCGTTTGCGTACGTCATAAGCCCGATCATTGCAGCAATACTTTTCACCGTATTCGACATCAAGGGGCTCTTTATCTTCCTTGGCCTCCTCGTGCTCTACGGCATACGCTTCACCTCAAAACTCAAGGAAACCCGAGTTATTCAGGCATAACGCAACCGTTCGAAGGCTTGCCGCTTTCCGCGACGGCCTGTTTTGCTTCGAATATGCGCTCAAGGTAACCGCGCAATTTGGTTTTATCCGCATCCGTGAAGTCGCACGGACTATAAGCCTTGGAAAGCGTTTTCAGGAACATGGCCATGACCGTGTCGAGATACCCC
>DASTXF010000018.1:0-3370 GCA_035765615.1 Minisyncoccota bacterium
GCATGAAGACATGATGAATTGGGCGAAATACCTGCGCAAAACGTGCGTCGGAAAAAATCATGTGACACTCGACAATACAAGCCTTACGGCCGAAGAGAGTTTGAAGAAGCTTGTGGAACTGTTAGGGAGATAGGCGTAAAAAATGCCCGCCAGATGGCGGGCATTTGAATTGTCGGTCAGATGACTTCGATTTCGAGATTGCCGTATTCGGGCCGCAGGATGAATTCGCCGTTTTGCGTGCACAGAAGTCCATACGGATTCGCAATGCGGCGCTCGAGGGCGCTCTTCAGACGGCTGATCTTCTCGGGATCGGTAGACTTCTCGATCTTCTCGCGGATTTTCGTTTCCTGATCGGCCGAGACTGGAGCCCGGAAGATGACCGCTTTGTGCGGACCAGGTGAATCGGCCGCCTTCACGCTGTAATCGGCGAGCTGCTTTGTGGCGATCTCGCCGCAGGCACCCACGTACCACTGTTCGTATTGAGGCAGCTTGCAGAGCCGTTCGCTTTGCGAGAAGTAGTCGTGATTGCCGGGGAACGTCTTGTCCGGAAAGACGATGGTTTGATACCCAGTGTCGTTTGCCGAATGAAGATGCGCCACGGTGGGGAGGAGGTTCTGGTAACGAAACCAGCTTTCCATCTGCACGGCGATGCATTCAATGCGAGCGCCGAAATAATCGCAGAGCCTACCCATGATATAGCCGATGTCGGGGTATTGAGGATCGTCATTGTCGCCATCGTAAATGAGGCAGACTTTGCCGTCCGAAATATACTGTTCGATGCGCGGAACGAGATGCTCCGCGATGATTTCGTTCGCGTCTCTTGTCGAGATACCGTTGAATGATCCTGCTCCGCGGAGCGCAATCACATGCGCTGCGTGGACGAGGTTCGTTTCAACGATCGCTTTCCATGCCGCTCCGGTTTTATCGTATGCGGCGGTTGATTCGGTGGGAGTGATGCTCATGGTGTAAAGATCAAGACAAAACCACCATACAATGCATGGTGGTTTTGTCAAATGGTGGAGATGCCGAGAGTTGAACTCGGGTGCATATGAAATATCCGTTTGCTTCTACGCGACCTAGTGAGTTTTTACCCTCACGGGTTTTAAGCGGCCGTACTCGAAAAGATCACAAAACGTACGTACGCCGAGTATATGAGGCCGAAGCCTTTCGGGGCAGTGCTATACGAGCTGCCTCTATCCTGGGTTTATAACACCGCTAGCCGCCGCGCCAGGAATGCGAACGGGGCGATGTCGCTTAGGCCAAAGCGTAAGCGAATGAAAACGAGTTAGCCGCGAATGGCGACTTTACAGATTTTGCATTTGATGGGTGGAAAGTTTTAGGAGTTATCCGGCTCCATCGCGCGCAAAGGGAAGTGGGTCATATGTCGATGCCTGTCATCCCCATTTTTTATTCGTCGTATTTCAACGTTCTCCTGATTTCCCGATCCGTTTCGCGTTCCTTGATCGATTCGCGCTTGTCGAATTTCTTCTTTCCGCGCACGATTGCGACCGCTACTTTGATCTTAGGGCCCTTAGTATAAACCCGAATTGGCACGATTGTCAAGCCCTTTCCTTGCTCAACATCGGCGAGATCGCGGATTTCGGCTTTGGTGAGAATGAGCCGACGCGTGCGGTTGGGATCGTATTCCTTCGGGGTGTTCGAAGGCTGATACGGCGGGATATGCGTCTGCATAAGATACGCTTCGCCGCCGCGTATTGTTACATAGGAGCCGTCCATTTGGGCTCCGTGCACCCGGAGAGACTTGGCTTCAAGGCCAAGCAGCTCGATACCCGCCTCGTAATCCTCGAGGACGTCATAATCGAAGCGCGCTTTCTTGTTTTCAGCGAGAACCATGGCGGAGGGCGTATTAGAGCCTCATGCTATCACATTCGTCCGTTCTGTTATAATATGGCCAAATATCCTCAAAAGAATGGCAATTCAATTTCAAAAGAACCCTCGGAATAAGAATAAAAAGAATCGACCAAGCGAAAGCATGGCCCGATTCCTCGGTAGTTTCGGCACCGGCCTCCTTATATTCTTCTTCCTCATTGCGCTTTATTCCTTCATATCAGGAGGGAAGGACACGGGCACGGCCGAATCGCTTTCCCAGCTTGCAAGCGACATTTCGAAAGGCGCCGTCACGACCATCCAGGTAAGCGGCGACGATCTCACGGCGACGTATGCTGACGGCAGCACCCGCACCACCAAAAAAGAGACCGACACGCCTCTTACGACTACGCTCGTGAACTACGGCGTAAAACCGGACAAGATCTCGGCAGTGAATATCCAGGTCAAAGAACCGTCGGGCTTTGGGTACTGGATGCTCACGCTTGCTCCATTTATTCTTCCGGTCATATTCATCGGTTTTCTGGTATGGCTCCTTACGCGTCAGGTCCGGGGCGCCGGCATGCAGGCCTTTTCTTTCGGACAGTCCAAAGCGCGCATCACTCACCCTGACGACAAAAAGTCCAAGGTCACATTTAAGGACGTAGCGGGCGCCAAAGAAGCCAAGCAGGAACTCATGGAAATCGTCGACTTCTTGAGGAATCCGAAAAAATTCCTCGATGTCGGCGCGGTCATCCCGAAAGGCATCCTTCTCATGGGTGCTCCAGGCACCGGCAAGACGCTCCTTGCTCGCGCCGTCGCCGGGGAGGCGGGAGTAGCCTTCTTCTCCATATCGGGTTCTGAATTCGTGGAAATGTTCGTTGGCGTCGGTGCGTCACGCGTGCGTGACTTGTTCAAGATGGCAAAACAGGCCGCTCCGGCAATCATTTTCGTCGATGAAATCGATGCTGTCGGACGCTCACGCGGCGTCGGCATGGGCGGAGGCAATGACGAACGCGAGCAGACCTTGAACCAGATTCTCGTGGAAATGGACGGTTTCGAGCCGAATGAGAAAGTCATCGTCATGGCTGCGACAAACAGGCCAGATGTTCTCGATCCAGCGCTTCTTCGTCCGGGCCGCTTTGACCGTCGTGTAACGATCGATGTCCCTGATCGAAACGACCGCGAGGAAATCCTTCGCATCCATGCCCGGAAGAAGCCGTTTGCCGAGGATGTGAACCTTAAGGTGATTGCCGAGCGTACGCCGGGCTTCTCGGGTGCTGATCTTTATTCGCTCATGAATGAAGGCGCAATCCTTGCTGCCCGCGAAAATCGCACCAAAGTTTCCCAATACGATCTCATTCGCGCCATAGAGAAAGTCATGCTCGGTCCGGAACGGAAGAGCCATATCCTCTCGTCAGAAGAGAAGAAGATCACTGCATATCATGAGGCCGGACACGCCGTGGTCTCGTCGACCTTGGACTATGCCGATCCTGTACACAAGATATCGATCGTTTCGCGCGGCCGCGCTGCGGGATACGTTCTC
>DASTXF010000019.1:0-2962 GCA_035765615.1 Minisyncoccota bacterium
GCGCTCAAGGTCTCGCCGCGCGAACTCTCCCTCGGCGACAAGATCGTCCGATCATTCTTCGTCATTTCGTACCCACGTTTCCTTTCAGAAAGCTGGTTCGCGCCGATCATCAACCTCGACAAAGTATTCAACATCTCGATCTTCGTTCATCCGGTAGAAACAGCTAAAGTACTCCGCCAGTTCCAGAAAAAAGTCGCCGAAGTGCAGAGCCAGATCGCTATCCGCGAACAGAAAGGCCTCGTCCGCGACCCGATGCTCGATACGGCATACCAGGATCTTGAGGCGCTTCGCGATCAGCTCCAGCAGGCACAAGAAAAACTGTTCGATGTCGGCGTCTACATTTCCATCTACGGCGACTCCGAGCAAGAACTCGACAAAACCGAGTCTGAAATAAAATCGATTCTCGAATCAAAGCTTGTCTATGTAAAACCAGCACTCTTCCAGCAGGAGCAGGGCTACAAGAGCAACCTTCCGACCGCATCAGACGAACTCCTCGTCCATTCCAAGCTTAATTCAAGCCCTCTTTCGTCACTTTTCCCCTTCATATCATTCGACCTCACGTCTGATAAAGGCATCCTCTACGGCATCAACCGCCATAATTCGTCTCTCGTTCTCTTCGACCGATTCTCGCTCGAAAACTACAACTCGATCACGTTCGCAAAATCCGGTTCCGGTAAGTCGTACATGACAAAACTCGAAATTCTTCGAACGCTCATGTTCGACACTGACGTGATCGTCATCGACCCCGAGCGCGAATATGAATCGCTTGCGGAAGCAACCGGTGGAAAATACTTCAACATCTCGCTCAATTCCGAACATCACATCAATCCATTCGACCTGCCGATCCCGCGTGAAGACGAATCGCCAGCCGACGTTCTCCGTTCGAACATTATCAACCTCGTGGGCCTCTTCCGCATCATGATGGGGGGACTCACTCCGGAAGAAGACGCCATCATCGACAAGGCGATCACCGAAACGTATGCGTTGAAGGACATCACCCCTGATTCGGATTTCTCGCATACCGATCCGCCACTCCTTTCGGACTTTGAGCTCGTGCTCGCCGGCATGGAGGGAGGGGAGTCGCTCGTCCAACGCCTCACGAAATATACGAAAGGCACCTGGTCAGGCTTCATCAACAAGCCGACGAACGTCGATATCGGAGCGAAATTCATCGTCTTCTCGCTCCGCGACATGGAGGAAGAGCTCAAGCCAGTGGCGATGTATATCGTCACGCACTATATCTGGAACGCCATTAGGAAGAACCTCAAACGACGCCTTCTTGTGATCGACGAGGCGTGGTGGATGATGAAATCGGAAGATACCGCTTCGTTCCTTCTTTCTCTCGCAAAACGCGGCCGTAAATACTATCTCGGCATCGCGACGATTACCCAGGACGTGGACGACTTCCTTAAATCGCCCTATGGAACCCCAATTATCACCAACTCATCGATTCAGATCCTCCTTAAACAGTCTCCGTCGTCGATCGACCGCCTTCAGCAAGTGTTCCACCTCACCGATGAGGAAAAGTACCTCCTCCTCGAATCCGATGTCGGCGAAGGCATATTCTTCGTAGGATTGAAGCATGTGGCCATAAAGATCATCGCCTCCTATACCGAAGACCAGATCATAACCTCCGATCCATCCCAGGTTCTCGCCATAAAAGAAGCCAAAAGGAACACTCAGTAAGAAAACCGCATCCACATGCGGTTTTCGCATGCGATGGTACAATATATGCATGTTTCGTCTGTTCAAGAGCACCCTTTTCATCGCTTCGTTCCTCCTTTTCGCGGGCATATCCGCTTCGACTGCGTTTGCCCAGAGCATTCCCGGAATTAGCGAACCGGTGACGTTCCAGGTATCGCCCCAATATCCCCAACAGAACAGTTCCGTTACCGTTTCCGCGCAGAGTTATAGCACCGATCTCAATCGCGCGGATTTCGTGTGGCTCGTCGACGGCAAAGTTTTCAAGAAAGGAACAGGCATGACGTCGATTACAGTTCCGATCGGCACCAAATCTCTCACGATCGAGGTTGACGTATCAACCGCGAATCTCGGCAATTTCACTAATACCGTTACTGTGAAACCGGGGAGTGTCGAGCTTCTTTGGCAGACTGATGGCTATGTGCCGCCATTCTATGAAGGAAAAGCTCTCGAAGCGTACGGCGCGACATTCAAGGTAACTGCTATCCCTGATCTCACGGGACCGAATGGCAAGCGACTCGACCCAAGGACCCTCGTTTATACGTGGAAAAAGAACGACACGATCGATCCGAACCAGTCGGGCTACGGCAAAGATTCCTTCACAAGCGAACAATCGAGTTTTGTGCGCGGAGGGGACACGATCAGTGTCGAGGTATCCTCTGTTTCAGGGGACACAGGAGCAACGAGGGACGTGACAATATCTCCGATATTTCCTGAAGTGCTTTTCTACGAAGACAGCCCCCTCTACGGCATTCTCTACAACAAAATTCTCACTGGCTCCTTCGTCATGAAGAATCAGGAAACAAGCCTCCGCGCCGAGCCGTTCAACATTTCTTCAGGCAACCCTCTTTCGAGCGTCGCAAATTTCGAGTGGACGCTCAATGGAGATCCCGTGCCTGATTTCAGCGGACAAAATTCCATCACCTTCCGCGGAACGGGTGTTTCCGGCGCTTCAAGCGTGGCAGTATCGGTGCAGCATAAAAACCAAGTGCTCCAAGGAGGACAGGCATCAATATCTATAATCCAATGATTGGAACGATGAAAAAGCAGAAAGTATTTCGAATGATCGGGAAGATATTCACTTTCGGATTTTTCGGTTTCAGCCTTATGCTGCCTGCTGGAATGGCTCTCGCGGCAAATGACTACGTACCTCTCACCACGATTCCGGGCGCTTTCACCGAGAACCAGACAGTAAATCCTGTTGATGTTGTAAAAAACATCTACGGCGTATCGATTGGCATCGCTGCTCTTCTCGCTGTAG
>DASTXF010000020.1:0-6228 GCA_035765615.1 Minisyncoccota bacterium
CCATCGCCTGAAACGGTTCGATCTGCCTCAGGCGTCCGGCTGCACTCTCGGCTCGCGCACCATAAAACCCTATATCTACGCCCTCGAAAAGCTCGGCGTTTCGATCGAGACATCGTCGCGCTATTACCACATCTCGCATGCAGGCTTCCGGAAAAACCGCGAAATCGTGATGTACGAAGCAGGAGACACAGTGACCGAGGCCGTCCTCATGGCCGCAGCACTTATTCCGGGCAAAACGACCATTAAATTTGCCTCGGCGAATTACCAGGTCCAAGACGTTGCGTTCTACCTTGAACAGCTCGGCGTAAAAATCGAAGGCGTCGGCACCTCGACCATGATCGTCCACGGACTGAACGGCGCAGTCAAAAAGGATGCCGAATATTTTCTTTCCGAGGACCCGATCGAAGCTATGTCGCTTCTTTCCGCTGCCATCGTGACGAATTCATCTATCACCATTGAACGATGCCCGATCGACTTTCTTGAACTCGAGCTTCTGAAGCTCGAAAAAATGGGATTCAAGTACAAGATCCTCAGACGATACAAAGCCGACAACGGAAAAACCAATCTCGCCGACATCCTTACCAAGCCGTCAAAGCTCAAAGCGCTCGATGAAAAAATCCATGCCATGCCGTATCCGGGCATTAATATGGACAACCTTCCCTTCTTCGCAGTCATTGGCGCCGTTGCCGAAGGAGAAACCTTCATCCATGACTGGGTGTACGAAGAACGCGCCATCTACTACAAAGAATTGAGCAAGCTCCGTGCCGAGACGATTCTCGCCGATCCGCATCGCTTCTACATAAAGGGACCGACGCGGTTCAAAGCGGCGGAAATCGTCTGTCCTCCTGCCCTGCGGCCATCGGTGATCATCCTTATCGCCATGCTTGCCGCAGAAGGCACGTCCGTCCTCCGCAATGTCTACAACATAAACAGAGGCTATGAGGACCTCGCCGAGCGCCTCAATGCCCTCGGAGCGAAGATCGAAGTTTTCCGAGATCTCTAATCATCGAAATCACAAAGAAAAAAGCCGGACATGCGTCCGGCTTTCGCTTACATGAGTTCGAGCTGCTTCGTGGCTTTGAGCTTGTCCGAAACGGCCGCGAGCGCCTTTTCTTCGACGTAGCAATGGGATTTTTGAACGATGTTCTCAGTCGAAATCTCCGTGTCGAAAAACGACCATGCATTGCCTCGATTGTGGGCGGTGCCTCCTTCGGCGATGGCGATCACGTCCTGATGCGAGGGATGTCCGAATGTACGGGCAACGTAAGGACCTTCGATAACCTCTTTCGAGGCGAGATCGAATGTTCCCAAACGCCAGGCAACATGGCAATGGAATGGCAGCGTAATGCCTCCTGCCGCATCGTTTCGCGGCGGAAGCCCGATGTTCTCCCCGGAAAGCACGCCGAGGACGGCCGCTTCGGCGGTGTCGAACCGATCGCCCTGCCCCGTCATGCTGAAGACGGTCTGCTCTTCGAACCGGCAGACAATGAGGAAGAGCTTGCCCTTCCCCTCGACGAGCTTGCGGTTGAATGCCACAAACTGCCCAAGCCTCTCCTTTTCCATAAAGGAACGCGAGATGAGCTCGTCCATGAATCGGTCGCCGGTAGTTTCCCCCGATGCGATCCGACGATTGATAAGGCGGGCCGTGTCCGCGCCGAATCTCGCGAGGCGATTTTCCGCCGCGCGAACGGCATCTTGGGCATCATTGATACTTACTTGAAGGAGCCGCCTTTCTTCGTAGTAGCCAGCGACGTCAGCTGCGAGCTGCGTTGGATGTGTAGTGTTCATCTGGGAAAAATACTAAGCCTTGAAATCACACTGTCAAGGAATATCGACAAATAAAGACCGAAAGAGGAACAAGGCCCGATTTTCGGCTATACTTTATGCGTGCACCTGATCAAAGCCATTCCCATCGCGCGCGGCATCGGCACTGACCTGCTCTCGTATTGGAGCCCGAGCAATGCAGCGCCCGGATCGATTATCCGCGTTCCCCTCCGCAAACGGACGGTGGGAGCTTTGGTGATTTCGTCCGAACCGGCGGCCGATTCGAAGGCTGAAATCAAATCTTCGGATTTCGAGATCCGCAAGATCGCGAATCCCCACGCTCGCGCGCTCGTTTTTCCTGAATTCTTCAAAGCTGCGGAAGAGACAGCCCGCTACTACGCGTCGGCGGTCGGAAGCGTACTCTTCGAATCCATTCCCGCGACCATCCTTTCTGATTACGAAAAAGTTCCTGAGGCAAAAGCCTTCAAAAAACGAAATAAGCCGCGCGAATCGTATGCTCTCCAAAAAGGCGAGGACGATCGCTACGGCCACTATAAGAGCCTCGTACGCGAGCGATTCGCCCGTAAAGAATCCGTCTTCATGGTGATGCCGTCGGTCGAAGATATACGGAATGCCTGCTCATATTTCGAAAAAGGCATCGAGCAGTACACCTATATTCTTCATAGCGGGCTTTCAAAGGCTGAAATCGTTAAGACATGGAGAGCCGCAGCTGAAGACGATCACCCGATTGTTATCGTAGCGACTGGCACCTTCCTCTCGATTCCCCGCGCCGATATCGGCCTTATCATCGTCGAGCACGAAAGCTCGAGGAATTACAAAATCCAATCGCGGCCATTCCTCGATTACCGATTCCTCGCCGAGCGCTACGCCCGCGCGATCGGAGCGGACCTCATTCTCGGCGATTCATGCCTCCGGGTTGAGACGCTCTGGCGCGAAGACGAAGGCGAGCTTGTCGAATACGCGCCGCTTGCCATGCGTTCCCTTTCGACGGCGCGCGACACGCTTGTCGACATGAAATCGTACAAGAATCCGGAGCACGATATTCGGATCATTTCCGACGAACTTCTGGCTCTCGCCAAGCGTGCAAAAGAAGAAAACAGCAATCTCTTTGTTTTCACCGGACGCAAAGGCCTTGCTCCCCAGACCGTATGTTCGGATTGCGAAACGACCCTTACGTGCGATCGATGCAGCGCACCGCTCGTTCTTCACGGCAAGGAAGAAAAGCGCTTCTTTCTCTGTAATCGCTGCGGCCGAAAGCTCGACGCCCAGACCAAATGCCGTAATTGCGGATCGTGGCGCCTCCGCACGCTCGGCATCGGAAGCGAACGCGTTGAGGAAGAGCTTAAGTCACTTCTTCCTGATTCAAAAATTTACCGCCTCGACAAGGCATCCGCTCCGACCCATAAGAAAGCGGCAGAGATTGCCGAAGCGTGGTATTCGTCGCCCGGGACAATCCTTGTGGGTACCGAACTTTCCCTTTCATACCTCGATCGAGGCGTCGATTATTGCGCCGTGGGAACGCTCGACGCCCTTTTCTCGATACCCGACTTCCGCATCAACGAAAAAATATTCTCAATTATTCTCAAGCTCCGCTCGGTCGCAAACAAACACTTCCTCCTCCAGACAAGGAATCCCGAAGCACCAGTGCTTTCCCAGGGCGTAAAAGGAAATATCATCGATTTTTACCGGGAAGAAATCGAATCGCGCAAAAATTTCTCCTTCCCGCCGTTTTCAACCTTCATCAAGATCACCTATGCCGGAAACAAGGACGATGTTCTTGAAGCCATGGAAAAGCTCAAAGTAGCGCTCGCTGGCTGGCACATCGATGTCTTTCCAGCATTCATCGCGACCGTAAAAAACCAATATCTCATGCACGCCTTGGTGAAGCTCGATCGCAAAGATTGGCCGGGCGCGGAACTCCTTGACCGGCTCCGCGGTCTTCCGCCGTCCTATGCGGTTAACGTTGATCCAGAATCGATCCTCTGATTTACTTAGTCCCATGGTAACTATCGTCCAAAAAGAAGATCCAGTGCTTCGGAAAATAGCCAAGCCCGTGCCAGAAAACATGTTTGGCACGCCTGAACTCGAGAAAATCATCCGAGACATGAAGGCCGCCATCGCAAGCCAGGATGACGCCGTGGCGATCGCCGCGCCTCAAATCGGCGTGTCGCTTCGCATATTCGTGGTTTCAGGCCGCGTTTTCGAGCTTCTTGGAAAAGAAGAAGGCGGAGAAAACGCCGATGCTCCGCAAGCTGAAGACATCGTCTTCATCAATCCGGAGATCATGAAGCTTTCAAAAGAAAAGAAAGAAATGGAAGAAGGTTGCCTATCTGTCCGCTATCTCTACGGAAAAATCATGCGCGCCAAAAAAGCCAAGGTCCGAGCCCGGGATGAAAAGGGTCGCGTTTTCGAAGTCGGCGGCACCGGGCTTCTCGCTCAGATATTCCAGCATGAGACGGATCATCTCGAAGGCCGCCTTTTCATCGACACCGCAACTGAAATCGAAGACCTTCCTCCGGAAGAAGCCACGAGCAAAGGAAAGAAAGCTGCATAACCATGAACGCTAAACCGAACATCGCATTTTTCGGCACGCCTGAGCGGGCCGTGATCGCCCTTGAAGGACTCAAGGCGGAAGGCGTCCTTCCCTCCCTTATCGTCACTCAGCCTGACCGGCCGCAAGGCAGGAAGATGATCGTTACTCCCCCGGCCGCCAAAGTCTGGGCGGAAAAGCACAATATTCCTGTACTCCAGCCCGATACGCTTGATGCTGCGTTCGCCGACGAGCTCCGCAGGCGATCATTCGATGTATTCGTCGTCGTGGCGTACGGCAAAATCATGAAGGAAGAAATCCTCAGCATTCCGCGTTTCGGCAGCATCAATCTGCACGCCTCTCTTTTGCCGAAGCTCCGTGGTTCAAGTCCAGTTGAGAGCGCCATTCTCACCAACGAGAAGAATACGGGCGTAACCGTAATCCGCATGGATAGGCTCATGGATCACGGACCGATCCTTGCGCAAAAAGCCGTTCATCTCGCCACATGGCCGATCCCCGCTGATGATTTGGCTCGTGTGCTCGTTGAAGAAGGCGCGAAACTCCTCGCGGAAACCGTACGAGCGCTTATGAATGGCACCGTCTCAGAGATAGAACAAGATCACAATAGTGCTACCTATACCAAGAAAATCACCAAAGAAGACGGTTTGATCGACCTTGCGGCCGATCCATATCAGAACTTCCTTAAATGGAATGCCTACAAAGGCTGGCCGGGTTCTTACTTTTTCATCGAGAAAGACGGAAAGAAAAGCCGCGTCATTGTGACTGACGCTTCATACGAAAACGGTGCATTTATCGTGAAGAAAGTTATTTCCGAGGGAAAGAAAGAAGTTTCTTGGGATGAGTTCCGCCGGACCAATCCGGGCATCTAGAGTGCATTGATGAGATCCTGCGTCTGATTTTCGTGTGCTTGGAGATTAACCTTGCTTCTCCACGCAACGGAAATGAGATAGAAAAGACTGCCTAGAAAAAGAAGGCATACCGCGCAGAAAGTAACCAGCTTCCTGTTGATGCGCTCGGGATTCATAGATTCATTCTACTTCCTTCCCTTCCTCCACGGCAAACCCTTGAGCATGTTCTTCACGGCAAGACCGGAACGTCGGATGAAATCGACACGCTTCGATTTTCGAGAACGAAGCACTTCGACGAGTTCGTCCTTCACCGCATAGAGCGCGGCATAGAGGTCTTCCTTTTCGGCCTCGGCGCGAAAATCGCCAAGACGGGAATGGAAATTTATTTCTGCGCGGAATATCTCTCCTGACTTGTGGTGATACGTCGTGCGTCCGACTTCGATCTGCGCGGTCGCACTCGTATCGTCGGAGTCGACATATTTATCGAGCGGCTGAATGACTTTGTCGATCGCCGCTTCGATCGCCGGAGTAAGACTGATACCCGTTCCTTTGATGGTTTTGTTGATCATTGTTTGTCTTATTTCTACCAATTATACGCCATGATGGGCAGGAATGAGAACGGGCCGGGCATGAAATGCCCGGCCCGTTCTTTTTTGTAATCTAGAGCCCTCGCTCCCTGCGATACGCAAGATACGCATTCACCGCATATCCAGCCAACCCGGCAGCTACGAGGCCCACGAGAATGGCGACAAGCGCCTTCGAGCCGCTTGTACCGGACGCTCCCACGGCCGCAAGATTCGCAGCACTCGAGGGATTCAAAGCGCCTGCCGCCTGGTTATATGCCACGGCATCCTGAGGCGACAGTGCATTGCCGTTGCCTCCTTCACGGAGCGAGGCGAGGTACGAATCAAGGCTTGGATCGTAGCCGCCGCCCGTACCGGTATAATCAGATGCTTGCGCAAGACTGCCATCGTTTTGCACTCCGCTTGATGGAGCATACGCATATGTCGGATGCGACTGCCCATAATGGGCGGTTTGAGTCGT
>DASTXF010000021.1:0-6043 GCA_035765615.1 Minisyncoccota bacterium
GCCATGAGGAGCGTCCTCGATGCGGTGATGGCCGTAAACATGGAGACAAGCACGCCAAGACCGAACACCAGAGCGAAGCCCTTAATAACAGGCGTCGAAGCAAAATAATAGAGAATAATAGCCGTAATGATCGAAGAGAGGTTCGAGTCGCGAATCGAAAGCCATGCGCGGTGGAATCCTTCTTTGATAGCGGCGGGAAGGTCGAGGCCGCGGCGGAGTTCTTCCTTCATGCGTTCGAAGATAAGAATGTTCGCGTCAACCGCCATGCCGAGCGTGAGCACGAAGCCGGCGATGCCCGCTGCAGTGAGCACAACAGGAATGAGCTTGAAGAGCGCGAGGTTGAGCGCAACGTAGATAGCGAGAGCGACGGTCGCCACGATGCCTGGTACGCGGTACCAGATGATGAGGAATATGCCGACGGCGATGAAGGCAATGATGCCCGCGAAGATCGAAGCATCAAGAGCGCCCTTGCCGAGCGTTGCGCCAATCGTTTCTGTCGAGGCAAGAGAGATTGGCACCGGAAGCGCGCCAAGATTGAGATCGCGGACGAGCGACTTTGCCTCATCCACAGTGAAGGTTCCGTTAATCACGGCTTCGCCTGAATCAATTTCCGACTGGATGACAGGCGTCGAAATCGGCTGGCCATCGAGGAAAATGGCGAGGATCTTGCCGACATTGTTTTTAGTGATATCAGCAAACATCTTTGCGCCTTCAGCATTGAAGGTAAGGCCTACGCGCGGAACATACGTGGTCTGATCGAATTCAAGGGTGGCATGCGAAAGATAGCGACCTGTAAGACCTGTCTGCTCGAAGAGATCGTCAACAGTCGCCTTGGCTTTCTGATCGGCAGTCATCTTGTCGACGCCCGGCTTTACGAGGCGGAAATCGAGAACCGGCGTCTTGCCGATAAGGTCGACTGCCTGCTTAACATCGGTAATGCCCGGGAGCTCAACAATAAGGCGGTGCGCTGTAGTGCCGACGACGCCGCCCGTTTCAACCTGAACAATCGGCTCTGAGACGCCGAAGAGGTTCACGCGCTTTTCAACAACGTTCGCAAGCGACGTCATGGCGTCGTTCACTTCTGAGTCCGCGAGGCGCGACGTATCTGCATTGAATACGAGATGCGTGCCTCCAGAGAGGTCGAGACCGAGCTTATAAGGAACCGCCCTGTCGTAGGCAAAATAGGCTACGCCGAATGCCAGGACAAGAAGAACAAGGGCGGTGATTCGTTTTTTCCACATAAATCGTTACGGTATTTGTAAATGTAGGGCCATATTAGCGGCAATTAGGCCAAATTACAATATTATTGACATAATGCTTAATTTACTGTAAAATACATACAGAATGCAATCCTCGACAATGTCTTCATATCCCTCCCTTCTCAAGGCAAACGAAATCGGCTACATCCAGTGCAGCCGAATGAAAAGCCTCGTCTCGCTCAAGATCGACAGCTTCCGGTCAGGTGCAAAACAACGCTTCAAAGCGATGTTCGAAACGTACTACCGGTGGCTCGAACTTCACTGGGCTGACGATCCCGAAATGCAGCGGGACCCAGATGATACAAGCGCCCCGTCCCCACGGGCAGGCTTGATCTTCTTCGCGTGCATCGTACTCGCCGTTTTGTCCGCCGCCGCCCTCTTTGTGAGGGACAGCAATTTCCCGGTGCAGACCTGGCTCATCGCGCTCGGGTTCTCCGTCGCGTGTATCGGCTGCGCCATGGTCATGATTCCCTGCTTCTTGAAAAAGACAGTGGATCGCATACCGGATGTTGCGATTGGCTGGTCATCGTTTCGCGTCGGTCAGACCGGCGATGTGGAAGAACTGATCCGTACGTTCTCGATACCGCCCCGTTTCCACGAAATGGTGCGAGATATAGTGAGAGTGGTCCCTCATGCTTATTTCAGCCTTCAGAGTCTTTCCGAGTATTCGGGAGGGTTCGTCGGCGGGACGAAGATTAAGGATCACATGAAAATCATGTATCTCGAGGACACCACCGATCTGAGCCTGAGCGATGACGAGCGGGTGTTCGCCGTCTGCTTCTGGTAAGGGAGATCTTCTTTGCGAAGGCCGCGGCACTGTCGCGGCTTTTTTCTTGGGTTTTTTCTTGGGGAATTTCATGCAAGAAAAAGCCGGCCCCGATCAAACAGGCACCGGCTTTGATGGTTTTATTCCAGACCGTGGAGGCGCTTCAGTTCGGCAATCCCCTCTTCGAGGGTGATCTCCGGCTCCCAGTCGAGGAGAATTTTCGCCCGATCGATCGAGGCACGGGTGTGCTTCGGCTCGACGCGCGTTCCGGCAAACCGGAAGTTCTTGCCTTCGACAAGCGGCTCGCCGAGAATCATTTCCGCGACATCGCGCACGGAAGCATTTCGTCCCGATCCGATGTTAATGACTTCACCCTTGCCAACCTTATTGCTCGTAAGAGCAAGAATATTAGCCCGGCGCACATCCCTCGCGTGGACCGAATCTCGGGTCTGCTCGCCGTCATTGATGATAGTGAGAGGCTCGCCTTTCGCGCGCTGGTGGACGAACTTGATGATCGCCTGGGCATACGGGCCGTTCGGATCGGCATTCGGGCCGTAAATATTGAAGTAGCGGAGCGAAACCGTCTCGATCCCGTGATGGAGCGCGATCTGCCGAGCAAGGAGCTCGCCGTAGTGCTTATGGACAGCGTACGGACTCATCGGGTTCGGAATCATATTCTCGTGAAGCGGCAAGCTCTCCTGGTCGCCGTAGGCGGAACTCGACGCCGAGTAAACGATGCGCCGAGCCTTGGCTTTGCGCGCCGCCTCGAAGACGTTGTGGAGTCCGACGACGTTTACCGACGACGCCTCTTCCGGATGATCGATCGAGAACTGAACGCGGGGCAAGGCAGCGAGATGGAACACGCCATGTATGCCGCCCTTCTCCGCGATGTTCTTAAAGAGACCTTCGACCGCATCTTTTTCCCTGATGTCGAGCTCGTGGAAAATCGCTCCTTCCGGCACATTCTCGCGCTTGCCTGCCACGAGATTGTCGATGACGTACACCGTATAGCCTTCCTCCAAAAGTGCGGGAACGAGATGCGAACCAAGGAAACCTGCGCCTCCGGTCACGATTACGTTCTTGGAATTGTTGTTTTTCATATGTTCTTCTTCGGTATAACCTACTCGGAAACCAGAAAGTTACAAGGGGTGATTAAAGGCCCTTCCTTGATACGAGTTCCTTTATGGTTTTGAGCGCAATCGTGAGATCAAGAAGGAATGAGCGGTTCTTGATGTAGAAAAGGTCGTAGGAAAGCTTCACGGCCGTGTCTTCGCTCGAGGCTGCGAATTTCGGCGGCGTTTTGTGGTAAATCTGCGCCCATCCCGAGAGACCCGGCTTGATAAGGTGCCTGATCTTGTAGAACGGTATTTCGCTTTCGTAGAGGCGAACGAATTGTGGGAGTTCCGGACGCGGGCCAATGAGCGACAGGTCGCCTTTCACCACATTCCAGAGTTGCGGAAGCTCATCGATGCGGGTCTTTCGAATGAATGCCCCTACCCTCGTGACTGCCTGCGGCTTAGCTGCGCCCGTCTCGTCCTGCGCCGCCACGCTCATGCTCCTGAATTTGGCGATGCGTATGACCTTGTCCTCTTTTCCGATGCGTTCCTGGAATATGAAGACGGGCCCTTTGTCTTCGGCCTTGATAGCGATCGCTACGAACGGATATGCGATAAGCGATAGAGCGCCAAGAATGAGCGCAAGCGATACGTCCATGGCGCGCTTCAGAATGTCATATATGAATTTCGGCGATGTCGAGACATTCTCAAGGAACCAGTGGTGTTTGATGAGGGAAAGCGGAATGCGATCGAACGCTTCTTCGCACAACCTATCGACATCAACGAAACGTATTTGCGAGAAGATGAGGTTATAGAGAGCCGGAAGAAGCGCTCGAACCTTGTCGTCATGAAGGTCTGCCACAACGATCGTCGGATGAAGCGCACGGATTTCAGCAAGAATATCCTTGTGCGGCTTCGACAAATCGATGAATGCGAGAAAATCTATGGAGCGGAGCGCAAGCTTAGCTTCCTCGATCACGTCGCGCATGTCTTCGCCCGTTCCGATAACGACGGCGCGTTCGCGGGATTTCGGTGCGACCGCAGGATATATATACATCCTCCAGAGAAGAATGAGGCAGAGCGATATGAAAAGGTACAGGAAGAGGGTCGTCTTCGGGCTTATGCCGTACCACGGAATGAAATAGAAGAAAGCCGTGGCGATGAGAATGTTCGCGATCTGGGTCCGCACGACAAGGCCGGAAAGCTTTCCAGAAAAGAGCGCGTTCTGCTTGTCATAAAGCCCGGAGATAAAGAAGACAAGCGCCCAGACAATGAAGAGGAGCGAAAACGGGGCAAGGTGGGCAAAAAAGATCTCGCGGTCCGGAAGGTCGAGGTAACGGAAAAACAAGGTAAGCCAAAGCGAGGCGACAAAGGCGGCAAGATCGCCAAAGAGGAGAATCCAAGGAGCCTTCTTTCGGAAGGATGTCATATGGGATGTAATATTACATGCTCGGGCCAGGGTTACAAGGTGCTATAATTCATAGTGATTTCATGGAAAAACGGAAGAAAATACTCTATGTCATAACGAAATCGAATTGGGGAGGGGCCCAAAAATACGTATACGACCTCGCTACTTCCCTCCCTGCCGACCAATTCGAGTCCGTGGTCGTTTTCGGCGGATCTGGACCCCTCGCTGAAAAGCTCGCTCTCGCGGGTGTGCGAACCGCATCGATATCCACTCTTACGCGTGACGTGAGCATTTTGGGAGACGCCAAAAGCTTTTTTGGACTGCTTTCCGTCATCAGAAAGGAACGCCCGGACATCGTTCATGTAAACAGCTCGAAAGTCGGAGGCCTCGGGGCGCTTGCTGGACGTCTTCTTGGGGTACGAAACATCATTTTTACGTGCCACGGCTGGCCGTGGAACGAAGAACGAAATGCCGCTTCCCTTGCTCTTATCCGATTCCTTTCATGGCTCACCGTCATGCTCTCGCATCGGACTATTGCCGTATCGGGACGCGATTTTCATGACGGTGTAAAAATGCCTTTTTCCAAAAATAAGATCGTTCTCGTCCACAACGGCATCAGAGAACCTGATTTTATGGCTCAAAATATGGCTTTCTTGCATATTCAAGAAGCGGCAAAAGCGGTCGGGGTGGAGATCGGTGATATGGATTTTCTCATCGGAACGATCGGCGAACTCCATGCCAACAAAGGATATGAATACCTTATTCGCGCATTTTCCAAAACCGACGCATCCGCAAAGCTCGCCATCATGGGCGAAGGAGAAAAACGCGCAGAGCTTACCGCGCTCATAAAAGAACTTGCGCTTGAAAAGCGCATAGCGCTCCTTGGTTTCGTTGAGGGCGCTCCGCGATACCTTGCGGCATTCAAGGCATTCGCCCTCACTTCCATTAAAGAAGGACTGCCCTACGTCGTAATTGAAGCCGGATTCGCCGGTTTGCCCATTGTCGCCACCAATGTGGGCGGCGTGAAGGAAATCATCGACGACATGCGTTCAGGCATACTTGTTCAGACTCGAAAGCCCGATGAAATCGCCGAGGGCCTCGAACTCCTTCGAACCGAGCGCGAAAAAGGCCTCGAATTCGGGCGGGTGCTCCGCGAAAAGGTTTCAGGAGAGTTCTCGCTCGCTTCGATGATCAAGAAAACCATCGCTGTCTACGAAGGTCAGTAGAGCTATATTCCAAGGAACTCGTTCTTGGTCTCTTCTTTGTGCGCGGCGCGCATGGATTTTCGATACGACTGAAGGACACCAAGAGCGAAATACGACGTGATAAGGTGTGATCCGCCATAACTTACGAACGGCAAGGTAATGCCCGTCACCGGCAGAAGCCCCATATTCATGCCTACGTTTATAAAGAAATGGCTCATGAAAAGCACTGCCATGCCGAGTCCTGATAGGATCTCGAAATTAGTCACTCCCCTTCTCGCATTCGCAATGATGCGCCAAATGAGCACGCCGAATACGCCAAAGAATATGACGACACCAACTAATCCCCACTC
>DASTXF010000022.1:0-9217 GCA_035765615.1 Minisyncoccota bacterium
GTGATCAAGGAAGCCTGTGAACACGACTTTTTCAGGAATATTGAGATCGCGGACTTTCTTTTTAAGGTCTGCTTCGAGCGGTCCGCTTCCTGCAATCACGAGTTTAATGAACGGGACATGCTCAAGGCGAACCATTGCATCAATGATCGGTTCGATCTGCTTTTCCTTGCCGAGCCGGCCGACAAAAAGAATGGTTGGACCGAGGAGATGAAATTCCTTGCGGAGCGCTTCGCGTTCAGCGGGACTCGCCGGAGAAAATTGCGCCAAAGAAACAGGATTAGGGATGACTTCAAGTGTGCCTTTGTACCCCGTCGCCGACATTTTTTCCGCAAGCGACGGCGAAGGAACGGACGTCGCAAGACATCTTCGGTAATACCAGAACAAAAACTTATCGGCGGTATGCTCGAGATATTTCGGGCCGTATATGCGAGCAAACTCGCTCATGATTGTGTGATTGGTGCCGATGAGCGGAATATTGAAAAGCTTGGCGGCAAAAAGGGCTTCGAATCCGGTGCCGAAAGGCGACTGGCTATGGATGATGTCGGGCTTGAATTTCCTGACGAAGCCGAGGCTCCAGCCGAGAGGCACGACCATTCTCGCCTGGCCTGACGGCGAGTTTCCGTAGCATAGAGACGGAATCCGGTATACTTCGAATCCTTCGAGGAACTTGCTGTCATCTGGATCAAGTCCGGCGTATCGGTAATCAGCATCGGAATATTTCGGCACGGCGAACCCAACCGTGTGTCCGCGACGAATAAGTTCCCTTCCGAGCGTTATGATCGAGTCGGATATACCGCTTATTTCCGGATAAAAGTTGTCCGAGTAGAAAAGGATTCTCATTCTTCGTTTTTTAATACGGCGCGGAGACCTCTCTGATATATGAAATAACTGCCAACAATAAGCGCCGCGACGAGCACCCAGCCGAGAATGTCATAGTAATGGAAGAACCTGACATAGAGATCGCCGAAGCTATAACCGAGGAGCATGAAAAGCGCGTATTTCGGAACAGCGAGGGCAACAGAAACCCAAATAAGCGTCCAGAGATCCATCCGAAGAGCGCCGGCCGCTATAAGAACCGGACCCGGAATGGCCGGAGCGAGCTTTGCAATAATGAGCGATTTGAGGCGATGCTTCTTGAACGCCGCGTCGAAGCGGTCGATCTTGTCCTTATCGAGACCGAATCTGTGGCCGTGATTATCGATGAGTTTTTTTCGCGAGAAATAACCGATACCGTAATAAATGAAATCGCCGACGAGGTCGCCCGCAACCGAAAGGAGAAAAACAGCCGTGAGAGAGAAGAAACCGAACCGCGCGGCAAATGCCGCAGCGGACGTTACGACCGGACCTTCGACCACCATGATGGCGAAGAGCACGAAATATGAAAGATGGCTTATGACCGCAAGCGGCATGGAATAAAGTCTATCTCCCTTTGACTTTGGAAACAAACGGAGGTAGAACGGCAGCAAATGCACCTCGCCAACTATTACTGCGTTTTGTACGCGATCCTCGTTTTCGCGCTCGGGGAGTCGCTCTGGCTCCTCGCTGTCGTTCAGGCAAACCGCAAAAAATGGCTTACGCCGAACCAGATGCTCTCCCAGGGCATTTCGGACGGCATTCCATTTCTCGCCCACGGAGGCATGATCTTCGACCCGATCCTCGTGACGCCGCTTTCATCCCTCATGATCGCTTTCTTCGGCGCTTCGTGGGACCCGGTCGCGATGGATATCGCCTTCGCCTGTGCCTTTGCGGCGAGCACCCTCCTTCACGCGCTCTATGTGCGAAGCCCGATCAAGGAATCGCTCATCGACACGGAACGAAAAGATCTTACGCCCGCCGGGTGGACGCATCTTTTCTACATGGCCCTGATGTTCATGGTCATATTCCTGTTCTTCTTCGCGACCTCGGGAGTTCCTGCCTGGTTCGCCTACGGATCAGCGGCAGCTCTTTCCTTCCACGTCTTTACGGCGAATCACATTCCGCTCTCGAAAATGAGGTTTGCTTGGTACAGGCACGGTGTTCCGCCAATCGCCTACGCGACCGTCGGCGTGACCGCCTGTCTTCTCTTCTGGCGCGCACACGCCATTTCAGCCGCCCCATAACGGGCGGCTTTCTTATAAAGATTTGATGATTTGAGGCTTTTACGCTATATTAGTTCGGTCGCGAAATTCCGCGCAACACGGGCCTGTAGCTGTTTTGGTAGATAACAGCCAGAGCCGTTTGAAAACCGAATATGGGCCTGTAGCTCAGTTGGTAGAGCAGTGCTTTTGCAAAGCAAAGGTCAGGAGTTCGAATCTCCTCAGGTCCACATCATCAGAGTTTTGTTCGCAAAAATCCCCGAACATCCATACTGTACTTCACAGATCACTGACTAAGAGACATTGATTCGGCTACACACAAGCCACTCTATGCGAGTTGGGTATCTGCTAAGAGTGTTTAACTACCAATGACCAGTAGGTATTGGAACTAAGCTGCATGGGAATAAGATACTTATACTTTTTCTGTGATACAGACCTGAAAGCACGCGTTCCACTTGATGAACGGAATAAGGAAAGCTCGGTCACCGGCTGCGGTCGTAGACAGTTTCTCTATCCACTTTAAATGTGATTTCATTGAGTCGATGTGAGCTTCCTTTGGAGTCTTTCCTTTCAAAAGCGAAGTTGCCACTTGGTTCGAAGATTCGAAAAAGGGTTGCGCATAGTCATCTTTCAGCGGATCCTTGAAATCGATCTCATTTTTAAAGAAGAGGAAATCCTCCTTGTATCCTATGAAGGCTTTCGCACCCTGGTTCACTATTTCTTGCCCGAGCACCTTTCCAGCGCTACATGCCCTCGCATATACCGTGGCGTTCTTAAGAATGCGCGCATTCGACATGTTGATAATCTCCTCGTTGTCATGACCACCTATGGCACGATTATGACCATGGCCGTTAAGGATAACCAATTCTGGTTTCTGAGACTGGAGATAGCTCTCAACCTTCTTTCGGGACGCTTTGCTCTTGTCGAGATCGAAAATCTTCCGACCCCATCTTCTTGCTTCGTCCAAGAGAGGCTGAGACCAGTGGAAAATATAGTGAGTCGTATCTTCGAAGCGAGGCCTAGTTATCAGTAATTGCATAAAGCTCTGGGTCGATCTGAAGATCCTTCAGAGATCTGAGAAACATGAGCTGTGTTTCAATTATTTTTTTACCTATATTGCTCTTGTTCTTAACCTCGATAATCATATCAGCAGGAGTAAGAGTCTTTGAGTCCTCGATATCACCAATAGACATTACAACATTTGGAGGTATGGCACCCAACCTCGCTACCACAAGGTTGATGATATCATTGTTTATTTCGTTGTCGCTCATGGTTTTAGTCCTTAGGAATAAAATCCAACTGAACAAGCTTCTCGAGAATTTTCTTTCCCATCTCGGTCTCAGCCATGATCTCTCGATAAGCAACCTCCCAGGTAATCGGACCTTCGATCTTACCTAGGTCAAGAACAATTTCTTTTCTTAGGTTGAGAGGGAGATTCGCGTAAACCTTCAGAAATTTATCTTTCATTTCACTAAAATTTTTTGGCGGAACAATAACTTAAGGATGTCTCGATTATACAGCATTGCTATGGTAATACGGAACTTCAACAGAGGATTTACCTATACAAACAGCATTAGATTGATATGTCAAATGTAATTCGCTGAAAATCTTTAATTCAAGAGACTGTTTTTGTAATGAGTAACAACGCGTCTTTATTTCTATCTCTAAAAGATACTAATAATCGACCTATTGAAGCTGTCTGTCTCCACGCAAAGTAGACAGGAACTCAATAAAAAAGTTCGTCTTTAATCCCTATCGAGAGCAAGCGTCAAAACGTGATCGAGAAACTGCGGCAGCGATGATCCGACCGCATTCACCGATTTTGGCAAAAGCGATTCAGAGGTGAGACCAGGAAGCGTATTGGCTTCGAGGAAATAGACACCACGCTTTGGGTGAACGATAAAATCGGAGCGTGAATAGTGGCGAAGCCCAAGCTCGCGATGAATAGCGATTGCCGCTTCCTGAATGGCGCGCTTTGTTGCTTCATCAAAATTGCCCGGACAGATCTCGCGGCTTTGCCCTCCATATTTAGCGTCGTAATCAAAAAATTCTGACGATTCCGGATGGATGATTTCGATCGGCAAGAGCGCGTAGTGCCGCTCATTCCTGAAATCCTCGAGAACGCCGCACGTCGCTTCCCTGCCAATAATGTATTCTTCGATAATGATGGCATCCGAATGATCGAGGGCCAACACGACAGCCGGTTCGAGTTCGAAATAGGTACGCACGATCGAAACGCCGACGGACGATCCGGCGGAAACAGGCTTCACAACTGACGGCAAGATGATTTCCCGGAAAATGCCGTGCGGGCCTTTTTGGGCAACCTCTTCGCGCGAGAACACCTTATGGGCAGCCATCTTCACCTTATCTTTAATCTTCGCCAAAGCGCCTTTGGCGAGGTGTTTGTTCATGGCGACAGCCGACGGGAACGATTCGGAGCCCGTGTACGGAATGCCGATGTGCTCGAGGATGCGCTGAACCTTGCCGTCTTCGCCATACTGGCCATGGAGAGCAACGAATGCCACGTCGACATTTTTAAGCGCATCGGCAGGAGTTTTTTCAAACCCTTGAACGTGCCAGACGCCATCTTTCGATATGAAAACATCTACCCCTTCGTATTTCTGAGGCAAGTTTTTGAGAACAGTCTCGCCTGATTTGAGCGAAACGTCATATTCGGACGAAGGGCCTCCACGAAGGACGGCGACGCGGGTTTTGTGCGCGAATGACATGCGACAATTATAACCCAAGTCGCGCGCCAAGGGTTACGGCATAGGTTACGACTAAAGCTTGCCCCGCCGAGGATTCCGCATGCGGCGGAGTTTGCGGTGATAGGCCAAGGCAAACCGATGTGCTTCAGCATTAGCGAGAAGCATGGCTTTTTTGTGCTTTGCAATAAGGTCAGGATTGCCAAGAATGTCCGCCGGCTTATGCCGTTCGTCTTTGACGACGGAAACGACTGGCACCACCACACCCTTCTCACGGAGCACCGCTTCGGCGAGATTGAGCTGGCCTTGGCCGCCGTCGATCACCATAACGTCAGGCATTCGCCATTCCGGATGCTTGAGCCTGCGCTCAATAATTTCACGGAGGTTCGCTACGTCGTTATTACCCGTCGCCGGATCGAGCTTGAATCTGCGGTATTCGTTTTTATCCGGCTCGCCGTCGGAAATGACCGTCATGACGCCGGCGGTCTCTTTGCCCGACATGTGAGCGACGTCGTATGCTTCAATGCGGAACGAAGCGGAATCCGATCGCGGGTCGGGAGCATTTTCAAGAACGCGCACATCTTCCTTTATAAGAGCGATGTCCTGGATGTGCCCAAGAGCAAAGATTTTGCCGCGAATAAGCGCCGCACGCTCGAATTCGAGGTTCTTTGCGCATTCGTCCATTTCCTTTTCGAGCTCACGAATAAGCGTTTTTTTCTTGCCTTCGAAAAAGAGCACGATATGGTCGATATTTTTAAGATACGCGGCGCGCGCCTCCTCGGAAGCCGTATCAGGCGCAAGACCGATCTGACGATAAAAATTCGATGAATACTTGCTCGATGATTTGGCATCGATAAACGGAAACATCTTGCGGATGATCTTGAGCGCCTCGCGCAAGGCCGATCCGGACGTGAACGGACCGAATGACTTGCGGACCTTGAGCTCTTTGGTGCGGCGCTCGACTTCGAGCGTTCTGCCGCGAATCGTGAGAATGCGCGGGAACTTCTCGCGAGTGACGACGACGTAATTCCAGCTCTTGTCGTCCTTTTCCTTGACGTTGTAGTCGGGCCAGTGCTTCTTGATGAGATTAGCCTCTGCAATCATGGCTTCGAGCACTGAATCGGTCTCCATCCATTCGATCGAGTCGGCCCGAAATACCATATCTACCATTCGAGGGCCCCGGGTCGATATGAGGTCCGCAGAAAAATACGAGCGCACGCGATCGCGCAAGGATGTGGCCTTGCCGATATAGAGGATAGTCTTCCCTTCTTTCCAGAAATAGACGCCTGGATTATCGGGAAGATTGAGTTTTTCGAATGCTTCGATTGTCATGGTGTACTGATGGCTGGGATTGCACTATATCATAAAATATGCTCTAATCATAAACGAAGCCTCCACAACAGATGCAACCATCAAGCTCCTTCGAAATGGCGGATGCCACTCCAGGCGACCCGCTTCCGCCCAGGCGCAGCCTGGGCCTTCCACGAGGAATCGGCCCGCGAGGTCCGCTTCCTCCCCGATTGCCGCCAGGACCGATCCCGAGTTTCTCCGCCCGAGAACTCGCTCAGATCTCCGGCCTGCGCCAGGGAATCCCCGTCACGCGCAAACAGGTCCGGGGATTCAGATCGAATGCGTTCACCTTCGCATTTCTCTGCCTCCTGTCGGTCGGCCTCGGCATCGCGCTTTACTTCCACGGTAATGCGGTCCGATCGATGATCGTATTCGCGGCAGGGGCGACCCTCGCCATTCTGGCAGCGATCAAGTGGTCGAAATTCAGCAAAACACGGAATCTGTTCCGCTCGCTCAACGATCGGTAACCAGAAACTCCATGTCACGAGCAGGGTATCCAGCCCCTGCTTTTTTTATTTCTTCTTCAAGACTTTTTTAAGATACTTGCCCGTGTGGCTTTTTTCACTCGCTGCAACATCTTCAGGGGTGCCTTTGGCCACAATCTTGCCGCCGCCTTCCCCGCCTTCAGGACCCATATCGATAAGATAGTCGGCGCATTTAATAAGGTCGAGATTGTGCTCGATGACGATCACGGTATTGCCGTGGTCAACAAGCTTTTGGAGGATCTCGATGAGCTTCCTTACGTCTTCGTAATGAAGACCGACGGTCGGCTCATCGAGAAGGTACACCGTGCGGTGAGTGTCGGGACGATAGAGTTCGGACGAAATTTTGACGCGCTGAGCTTCACCGCCGGAGAGCGTCGTCGCCGACTGGCCGAGTTCGAGATAACCGAGGCCGACTTCGGAAAGCGTCTTCAAGCGGTCGTATATGGCTGGGATGTCCTCGAAAAATTTGAGGCTTTCCTCGACGGTCATCTGGAGCACGTCGTAAACGTTCTTGCCCTTGTATTCGATCTCGAGGGTTTCTTTCATGAAGCGCTTGCCTTGGCAGACTTCGCACGGCACATAAACCGTCGGCAGGAAGTGCATTTCCACGGCGATCTCGCCATTTCCCTGGCAGGCCTCGCAACGACCGCCCTTCACGTTGAATGAGAAGCGGTTCGACTTCCAGCCGCGGGCGCGGGCTTCGACGGTCTCAGCAAAAAGGTCGCGGATGAATGTCCAGGCGCCAGTATATGTTGCCGGATTCGAGCGCGGCGTGCGTCCGATCGGGCTTTGATCAATAAGAATGGTGCGCGAGGCGTATTCGGTGCCGGTAAACGATGCGCAATTGTGCGTCTCCGCCGATCGGTGCTTCTTTTCGAGCCGCGCCTGGAGGTTTTTGTGCACGATTTCGTAAAGGAACGATGATTTTCCCGATCCGGATACGCCCGTCACACAGACGAGCTTGCCGAGCGGAATATCGACGTTAAGGTCCTTGATATTGAAGATGTTGCCGCCGCGGATCGAAATTTTGCCCTTGTCCTGATTCCTGCGGGCATCCGGGATATCGACTTTCATTTCGCCGCGAAGGTATGCGAGTGTAAGCGAATTCGACTCGTTTTTCTTGGCAGTAAGAAGCGGATCGAGCCAGCCAGCCACCACTACGTGGCCGCCGTGGACGCCCGCGCCCGGACCGATATCGACAATGTAATCGGACGCGAATATGGTGTCTTCGTCGTGTTCGACAACGAGAATGGTATTGCCGAGATCGCGGAGATTAACGAGCGTCTTAATGAGCCGGTCATTGTCGCGCTGATGAAGGCCGATAGTCGGCTCATCGAGAACGTAGAGCGCGCCCACGAGGCCGGAGCCGAGCTGGGACGCAAGCCTGATGCGCTGCGCCTCGCCGCCGGATAGCGTATGGGCGCGGCGGTCGAGCGTGAGGTATTCGATACCGACATCGAGCATGAATTTAAGCCGCGACTCGATTTCGCGAAGGACGACTTTGGCGATGCTTTTTTCCTTATCGGAAAGCTCCACGTCGGCGAAATAGGCCCATGCGTCGGAAATCGACATGCGCGTCACGTCGACGATCGATTTGCCTCCAATAAGGACGTGCAGGGCTTCCTCGCGGAGGCGGGCTCCGTGACATGTTTCGCACGGCTCGTCGCCAAATATATATTTGGTACCGAGACCGTTACAAGCCGGACATGCTCCATAAGGCGAATTGAACGAGAAAAGGCGCGGCTCGACTTCCGGATACGCGTACCCGTCGTACGGGCACATGAATTTGACCGACATAAGGCGTTCGCCGTGAGGGTCGTCGATCTTGAGAAGGCCGCCCGATTCATGAATAGCCCTCTCTACGGCCTCCGAGAGACGCTCGCGGACACCTTTCGGATCTTTCTTGAAATCGCTCACGAAAAATTCATCGATGAGAATGTCGATGTCGTGCTTTTTGTTCTTTTCAAGCTCGATCCGTTCACGGAGGCGCTTCAGACTGCCATCGACTTTGGCCACTTCGTAGCCTTTGCCGAGGTAATCGTAGAGCATCTGATAGTACTCGCCTTTCCTGCCGACGACGACAGGGGCAAAGATGCGCACCTTGTCCTTATCGACTGAAACGCCCATGACTTTGAGACCCTTGTCTTCGGATTTTTTGGGGTGCGTGACGCTTTCGATGATGGTTTCAAGGATTTCTTCATTCGAAAGACGTTTGATCTCGCGGTTACAAACGAGACAGTGCGGATGGCCGACGCGGGCAAAAAGGACGCGGAGGTAGTCATAGATCTCGGTAATGGTCGCGACGGTCGAGCGAGGATTGTTCGAGCGCGACTTCTGGTCGATCGATATGGCCGGAGAAAGTCCGGCGATTTCGTCCACGTCTGGCTTCTGCATTTGGCGGAGGAATTGACGGGCGTATGAAGAAAGCGATTCGACATAGCGACGCTGGCCTTCGGCGAATATCGTATCGAATGCAAGCGACGACTTGCCTGAGCCTGAAAGGCCGGTAAAGACCACCATTTTATTCCTCGGCATCTCAACGGTGATGTTTTTGAGGTTGTGGGTGCGCGCGCCCTTAACCACGAGCTTCTCGGCTCCCGGG
>DASTXF010000023.1:0-4707 GCA_035765615.1 Minisyncoccota bacterium
GTTTTCGATCTGCATGATGCGATCTTCGATCGTAGCCTGAAGTTCGCGCGCCTCCTGGTATTCGGCGTTCTCCGAAAGGTCGCCGAGGGAGCGTGCGTATTCAAGGCTCTGAGCGACTTCCTTCCTGCGGACAGTCTTAAGATCCTGGAGCTCCTGCTCAAGTTCCTCGTACTTCTCCTTGGTAAGGTATTTTGTGCTGTCTGGCATGGACTCTTTGGTTAATTTAATGGCGACAATGGTACCATAAATCGGTCTTATTTGGAAGTTTCCTCCGCATTGTCTTCGCCCAAAATACGGCGAACTTTCTTCATTGCCTCGGCCATCATGGCCCTTGTTTTCACTCGTTCCGGGTCTGTTTGATCCTTTTCTGTGCCGTAAGCGTCTTCGGAAAGCCAACTGAGGACCCCTTCAAGATAATGCTTGTCGGTAAAACCCGCATCGACGTAGAACATGGTTTTTGAAAGATTGTTTCGAAGCTCGAGCTCTCTGTCGCCTTTCACCCGTTCGTCTTCCTGATTCACCCAGCGAAAGAAAAGATCGTTTGCTTCTTTCACTTCGGGATCGGAAAGATCCAGGCTGTCTGGATTTGTTTCGCCGCGGTCTACGAATTTTCGATAAACCGCTAGTACATCTTCTCTTTTGACCTCTTCGCCTGATTCCTGCGTTGGAAATGATTCCTTCATGGTTTTAATTATACCTTGTTATTGCTTGAGGTACGACGAATCTGTCTGGTGCATCCAATCGAAGAGGCCGCGCATGACGAAGGTTGCGCCGAAGACGTTTTTAGACGGGCCGTGTTCCATCATGACGACAAAGGCATATTTCGGGTTTTCATATGGGAAGAAACCGGAAACCCACGAGTTCACGAATGCCTTTGAAACACCAAGCTGAGCGGTACCAGTTTTAGCCGCAATATCGATATACGGTACGTTAAGGCCGCTCGCCGTACCCATAATGGCGCCCTCGCGCATGCCTTCACGGATGATTTCAAAATCATTCGGATCTACGGGAATCTTTTCTCCAGTGGCAGGAGTCGAAGATGCTGCCTTAAATATTGTCGGGTGGATATATGTCCCGCCGTTCGCGATGGTAGTCAGGGCTTTGATCATTTGAAGCGGCGTCACAAGGAAGCCGTACTGGCCGATAGCCGTGAAATAGGTATCGCCAATGCGCCATGGATCGCCCGGGAAAACTTTGTCTTTCCACGATGGCGAAGGAATGGTGCCATTCGGACCAGCGAAGAATCCTGTCTCATCATTCGAGCCGAGATGGAACATCCTAAAATATTTATTAAGACGATCGATACCGAGACCAGGCTGGTCCTGGAAACCGCCGCCGACTTCATAGAAATAAACGTCTGAAGATACGGCAATGGCCTTTCTCATATCGACATAACCTTGCGGGCGCCAGTCCATGAACACCGACTTAATATTCGGGTAATACGGGTTAGGGATGCTGATCGATCCAGTTGAGAGGATTTCCTTTTTAGGATCGATCACCTTTTCCTCAAGAGCACCGATCGCAACATATGGCTTCACGATCGAGCCTGGCGTATAAAGACCGGAAATGATGCGATCGAGAAATGGCTTCCGCGAATCATTCAGGAAACCTGATATGGCTTTCGAGTCGCTGCCGTCCGACATAATCTGGCTCGAATATTCAGGATAGCTCGTAAGCGCGATCACTTCTCCTGTGTGAACATCCATGATGACCCCCGCTCCGCCCGTGAACCCGACGCGGTCTGCAAGGCTCTTAATGCCTTCAAAAAGTTTCTGCTGTATGACCGAATCAATCGAAAGAGTAAGGTTCTGGCCGTCTACAGCCGGACGCACGACTGATTCAGATTCGACCTTGCCCACGGCGTCCGTCTGAACGATTTTAAGGCCATGGTCTCCCCCAAGAAGATCATCAAACGCTTTCTCAACGCCGGCCATGCCTTGATAGTCTTTGCGATAGTAATTTCCCTGCTTGTCCTTTGTCGGATATTTGATATAGCCGAGAATGTGGCTAAAACCGGGCGTATCGATATACGAGCGCACCGCAAAATCGGTATTTGTGCCATCGTACGAATTCCACGCAAGCTTCACGCCGTTCCTATCAAAGATGGCGCCGCGATTCGCATATATCGTCGTTTCTTTAAGCGTATTGTTTTCCGAGAGCTGTCCGTATTCTGCGCCGTCCTTGGCCTGGAGCACCCAGGCCTTGCCGAGGAGAACGCAGAGCATCAAGAGAAAAACAGCGGAGAGCGCCGCGATCGATCCGATTGATACAGGTTTTTCAATACGGCCTTCGAACTGGTGCACGTCGAATCCGGGCAGATTTTTCGAATCGAGGAATATCTCATCGGGATCGATTTCGCGCCTAACGACTGATTTTGGCCGCCGGAAATTCATACCGAGATTTTATCACTAGAGCGGACTGGAATGTAATGTCTGATTCGTGTCGGACTACTACCACGAAAGGCGCTTCCGGACTGACGATGCGATGAGAAAAACAACGATTGCGTAGAGGGTAGCTGCAGAAGAGAATCCGTGAAATCCGAATTTCGTCGAATAAAAGGCATCAGCCAAAATGCCGAAAAGTATGGCTTCAAAAAAGCGGTCTACGAGCATGCATGCCGAGATGAGAAGAAGCGCCCCCGCCCACCATGGCAGGAAAAGAAGAGAAACGATGAGAGCGATGTTGAAAACGAGCCTCATTTGTGCGGTGTTCGGTCGACTTCAACGAATTCAAGCTGGCTCAGGTTAACCGGAGACCGGAAAAGCACCGTCTGAAGCGAATCGGTCGAATCGACAATGATGCGATCAACGATGCCGAACGTGTGCGGCTTCACACCAGGAAGTCGCACGAGCGCGCCCGTGGCGAGCGGAGTGGTTGCTGGGAGAGTAAGGACGAAGTTTCCTCCGCCCTTGCCTGTTGCTTCCGTAGCAACCGTTGATGATCCGACAAGAACCGACATGGTCCTCCCTGGCGTCGAGAACAGGCTTACTTTTGAAGTTCCCGAGAAAACGTCAGAGACGTCGCCAACGAGCACGTCGCCTTCGGCATAAACCTTGTCACCAACGGCCACGCCGTCCGAAGAGCCGATATCAAGAATAAGCGTGTCATATGGAGAAACTGGAGGCCGCGCCATGATAGCGCCGAGAACATAATCGCCTTTTGCCGCCCTGCCGAGATCTCGCAAAAGCGCGTCGTTTTCGCTCTGTAAAGCGGAAAGAAGGAGCATCGACCGGTTCTGCGCGGCAATCTCGGCCGAAAGCTTCCTGTTTTCCGTCACGAGCGAATACTTAGACTGCACGATTTCAGCCATGGAAACGAACCAACCAACCGTTGCGGATTCAGCCCTCCAAAATCCCGATGCAACGGGAAAAAGAACGGACGGGAATGCCGCCGGGAAAAAATGATTAATGGAGAACACAATAAGAAGCGCCGCAACCGAGAGAGCGGTCGCGAACATTCCCCTCTTTGGCCTGCTACTGCGCTTTAGGTAAATCATCTTCGTTCTGAATGAGCACGTCTTCGTACTTTTCGAGATCCTCGAGGATGATGCCCGTACCGCGGGCCACTGCCGTCAGCGGATCATCTGCGATATGAACCGGAATCTTCACGTATTCCTCAATGAGCTTGTCGAGGCCGCGAATAAGCGCGCCCCCTCCGACAAGGTAAATACCTCGGTGCATGACGTCAGCAAGGATTTCCGGCGGAGTGGTTTCGAGTACTTCCTTCACGGAATCAACAAGATTGTCGATCGATTGCGAGATGGCTTCGCGAATATCAGCGTCGGTAAGGACGACTTCTCGCGGAAGGCCCGTGACAAGATCGCGGCCACGGATCGGAGCCTCATGTGGCTCTTCCGTTGGAACAACGACGCCGATAGCGATTTTGATGTCTTCGGCCGTTTTTTCTCCAATGAGAATTTTGAACTCGTTTCTGATATAAGAAATGATGTCGTTGTTCAGTTTGTCGCCAGCAATTTTGAGCGACTTCGATCGGACGACGCCGCCAAGAGAAATCACGGCAATGTCGGTCGTTCCGCCGCCGATATCGATCACCATGTTGCCTGCCGGGTCATGGATCGGGAGCTTGATACCGATCGCTGCAGCCATCGGCTGTTCGACGACATGAACCTCCCGAGCGCCAGCGTTTTTGGTCGCATCGCGGACTGCGCGAGCCTCAACGTTCGTGACACCTGAAGGAATGCCCACGATCACGCGCGGACCGAAAAAGCGCTTTGATTCCTTTTGCGCCTTATTGATGAGATAAACGATCATTTCCTCAGCAACTTCGAAATCCGAAATCACTCCATCGACGAGAGGACGAACAGCTGTGATGTGAGCCGGCGTCCTGCCGAGCATGTCTTTCGCCTGAGAACCGACTGCGACGACGCGGCCCGTTTTCTGGTTCACCGCGACAACCGAAGGCTCATTAATGATGATGCCCTGTCCTTTTACGTACACGAGCGTATTCGCGGTACCAAGGTCGATGCCGATATCGTGAGAAAGGGTCGTATAGAATCTATCCATGAATGGTTTGGCCATATCAGTATCCGTTAGTTTTTCAGTCTAGCGATAAGTTCCTTTTCCGCAAGCTGTTCTGTCTTCCCCGTGGCGCGGTGCTTCACTTCGTATCCGCCAGCTGCCAGGGTCTTGTCCGAAACGACAATTCGGTACGGCATGCCCATGAGATCTGCATCGGCAAATTTCTCTC
>DASTXF010000024.1:0-2977 GCA_035765615.1 Minisyncoccota bacterium
GCTGTCGAGTATCGACGGGTTGGCCCTGTTGGTGCGGATCGAGGCGAGCTCCTTCTGGAGCCATCCTTCGGTCGCGGCTAATTCAGTCTTCAATTTGGCGAAATTGTATTGCATGGCACAAATATAGCACAAATTGACACTCGGAAAATATGCGCTACCGTATCGTGAGCACCGTTCATCATGGTAACAATCACAAAGCTCATACCTCCCGAGAATCAAACCCTTTTCGAGCGCTTCCCTGAGCTCAATAGAATCTGGGACCTTCCCAGGCTCCAAGACGAAGCTCGTTCAAGCTACGAAAGGTGGAACGAAACAGACAAGACCGGAGAGATCTTCTCTATCGATCGAGCTGATCGGACCATCGGCATTATCGGCTGGTTCGAATTCGACAGGCCGCCTGAGGACGTTCTCCGCCTTCGATACTATGGCATCGTGCCAAGCGAGCGCGGCGGCAGGCACGGCAGCGTTGCTCTCTGGCTTCTTCTAAAGCACCTTGCGACCGTCGCTCCAAAGCGGTATCGATGGCTTTCGGAGAGCGTGTCACTCGAACGCCCCGCGGCACCGAGGATCATACGGCACTTCGAAGAATTTGGTTTCAGGCGATTCGACGACCCGGAATACGGCCAAAACGCCGAATGCGGACCAACGATGAGCCTCCGAGTGAGGATTCTCGGACGATAATCGATCCCGCGGCTTAGGCCGCGGGATTTTTTCTTATCCGCGAAGCATATGCGTACGCAAATGCGAAAGCCATCGCCCCTCCCGCAAGGATTCCAACCGTGCCGGAAAATCCGATCACATCAAAAAGAACACCAAGAATAAGCGGCGCCGACATATCGCCGAAATTCACGACACCCTCAAAAACGCTTCCGCGAATGCCGTACGTCTCGCGGGGGCCAAGAGTTGTAACCAGACTGCTTTCGATGACGTAGAAAAGCTCGAGGATTACGCCCAGGAGAAATATAGCAACGAGCTTGAACCAGTATTGCGGAAAGACGATGAGGCCGACGGCAATAGCCGCAATCCCAACCAATCCGCCAGAAATCAGGGAATATTTATTGCCCGCGTCGGCGAGCTTGCCGAGCTTGTATCCAAAGAGGGCTGGAATAGAGCCGAAAACGGTTATGAGAACCACCATGGGCAGATTCGCGCCATCAAGATAAGCATCGATCGGCAGGAAGAAATACATAAGCGAGTTCACCATGCTCGAAAGCAATACGAGCGCCGAGAGAAGCTGGAGGTGGCGGTTCCATGTTCTCCATTCCGCGATAGCGCTCCCGTATGAGCCAAGAAAGGTAGACTTTTTCGCGGAATTTTCGTCCTTTCCTTTGGGTAAATCGGCTGGAGCTTTGACGGCCAGAAAATACGCAATAACGGAAAATGGCGCGATGGCAAAAAGCAGTCCGTAGATTGGAATAAATGCGACAAGCACCATACCGGCAAGCGAGGCGCCGATCCAGGCCACATGCGCCCAGGTATCGACGTAGCCAAACGACGTCGCGACATGGGACTTGTCGACCGTGCGGCGGTAATACGTTTCTATGCCGATATTTTCAAGCTCCCACGTAAAGCCGTTTGCAACACGCGCAATGACCACAAAGATCGCCAACCCGAAAGCGCCGGCAAAGAAATAGCTCACTCCGACAAGCGGATAGAAAAGAAGCGATATCAGGATGAGCTTTTTGGCCGAGATACGATCTGCCCACATGCCAATCACCGGCAACGCGAGGAGCGAGGCGATTTCGACAGTGGAATTGATGAGACCCGCCTCGGCGAAGGTCTTCGAGAACGCCAGGATGAAAACGGGAATGAGCGCCTCCCCAAAACCCCAACCGACCCAGCGGACGGCTCTCGCCCATGCAAGAATACGCACGCCTTTCGGTAATTCTTTGTGAGAATCGTGTATGTGCCGTCGGGCTTTGCGGAGATGACGCATGGACTTGGCTATATCGACACCTCGCTATTCGAAGCGATCCGCTTCGAGTGATTGGTAAGATCTACATTTCGAAGGATTTTGAGCGCTGCTTCATGAAGCTCACTTCCCTCGCTTGCCGAGACACACTCCTCAATGACATACGCGAAGAATCCAAGGTCGAAGGCATTGTAGGCCGTGGCAAGAATACAGTCATTCGTGTCGACGCCGACAATATGAACTTCTTCAATTCCTTTGGCGCGAAGAATGACGGCGAGATCCTTGTCGCCAAGAAAAGCTGATTTGGCCGATTTTGATATGTGTTCGATCGGCTTCTCTTGAAGCGCCTTTTGGATTTCGGGAACGCTCGGCTCGGCCGCATATGTCCAGCCGGTTTGTTTGTCCCAGATCGATCCTTTGTCAGCGTGGAATGTTGCCTCGACGTACACGTCATACGGAACGTTCTCTAATACAGCCACAACCGCCGAAACGAGCGACTTCGGCACGGACGAAAGGAATGTCGGCTGCATGTCGACAACAATTATCGCCCTTTTCCGCCCGGTATTCGGTATTGAGATGGTCTGTTTCATTTATCGTGACGTGAGTACTGCTCGCGCTTTGCGGTGAACGTGAAGGATCTTGGCCTGATATATGGTACCGACGGTCTGAATGGTGCCCATGATGAGGAAAAGGGTTCGGAACGAGAAGAAATTAACAATCAATCCGCCGAGAAATATCGATGCGCCTGTAATGAGTTCCTCAACGCCGTGTTCAAGTCCCCAGATAAGACCCGCCTTGCTTCGATCTTCGTATTTCGCATAAAGAGCGTCCCATGTCGGATCAGCAAGGGCGAGCGCCACGCCGAGGCCTGCCTGCACGATGAAAAGAGCCGTTGTTGTATGCACAAAGAGATAACAGAATGTGAAGAAAGCGTTCAAGGCGTAGCCGACAATCATCAGCTTTTCGTGGCCGATCTTATCGGATATCCTGCCCACGAATATTTCAAGTCCGCCAGTAACGAGGAGATATATGGCCCAGGCCCAGGATATGTCCAGGATGCTGCCT
>DASTXF010000025.1:0-2210 GCA_035765615.1 Minisyncoccota bacterium
ATGCTAACAATCTTCGCATGGGCTATTCGATTGGTGACACGGGAGGCCTGCCCATGAACGGCTCTCTTGATGATGTGCGCTTGTACAACCGTGCGCTTTCGGCCGCAGAAGTGAAGCAGCTCTATCTCGAGGGCAAATAACAGGCAATGGTGGTTCTTGTCGATGCTATAATGCAGGCGTGAACGAGGAAACTCCTCATGCGCGGTTCAGGCTCACGCGGCCGATGAAGCTCGGAGTGCTCTGGGCTCTTTTTGCACTTGCTTCGTTCGGAACGTATGCGCTTTCGCATCAGATCAAATTCCGTTTCGAAAACGAGGCCGCAGCGTTTCTTTCTACAGGATCGTCTCATGAAATCGACCTCTATGCAGGCAAAGCTGACCCAACGGAAATCGATATCCGCCGGGGCGATCAGGTCGTTTTCGTTGTAAAGGACTCGAGCCGTCACGATATCACTGAAGAACGCACAGATCGGCGAGACGCGCGCCTTGAATCGGGGGAAATACGTAAAGACGAAAGCTATACCCTCGTCTTCACCCAAAGCGGAACGTATTCATTCTACGATCGCCTCGATCAGGATATCCGGGTTACCGTCCGGATACGGTAGATGTCGCGATGGGCTTTCGGAGAGGCGTCTCATACGGCCGGATTTCGATTGCCTGGAATGTCGAATCGCTCGTTTTCTTGCCGATAATTTTTATGTAGTCGCCCGTCTGGAAAGTGAATCCTTCGGGAACGATGCTGACATGGTCGCCTGTCACTTTCCAAAGGTCGAAGTTTCGATCGCGAAGCGTAAATGAATTGTCTGTATTTTTGAGCTTCACGAATCCTGAGAGAAGCCCGTGAGCGGGATCAAACCAGGTTTTCGTATTGAGCGGTTCGACCGTGTTGTAGAGAGGGATGCTTTTGGCGGCGGCCGTATCCACAAACTCGGCTACATTAAGGGCATAGAAGACCGAACCGAGCGCCACCGCGATGATGGCCGCTGCGATGGCGAAATGCTTCGTGCTTACGCGGTAGCCTCGGCGGGTTCGGCGGAAGTTTGCGTAGGCGATTGCTGCGACCACGCCAGTGGCGATGATCCAGAAAATCGGTATCGAATAAAGCATGCGCTCGGTGACAGAAAGGCCGAGCTTGCCGAGCACAGCCTGATCGGTGCCATGGAGGAGGAATATGACCATACCGAATCCGAGGGAGAGGGCTGCGACGAAGACGCCAAGAAGGATCCAGAGGATATAGTCGCGCGCCTTAAAGAAACCCTTTGGTGTCGGCTTTACGTGTTCAGTGCGTATTCGCTCGAGTATTTGTCTTTGAAGTGACATTGGTGGGTTTTTCATAGGCTTCCGAGGTGCATTCCTTTCTCCTCCGCGAGCCTCCTGAACTCTTTCTTGGCCCGGTGGATAAGCGTCGCCACGGTCCCGGGGGGTTTGCGCAAGATGTCCGATATGTCGTTGTAATCCTTGTCTTCGAGGAATTTGAGCACGAGGACTGAACGATACTTCGGTTCAAGCTCGTCGAGGACTGCCGTTATGCATTTCTTGATGTATGCGCGGTCGACCTCCATAGCCACGTCATCATCGGCTGCAATGGTCTCGGCAAGGGCGACCGTATCGTCGTCGTATGCCGGATCATCAAGCGATGCGCCGAAGCGCTTCTTTCTCCTGAGATGATCAATCGATTCGTTGTGAGCAATACGGTAAATCCACGAAGAGAAGGGGAGGCTCTGATCGAAGTCGTTCAGATTCTCGTAGGCCTTTATGAATATGTCCTGCAAGAGCATATCGAGCTCGTCCTTGGAAGGCCTGGCAATCCTTCGCACGTAGCGTTCAAGGGGCGCCTGGTATTTCTCGATAAGGCGGCCGAAATTATCGCTCGATTCGAGGGCTTTCCGGACGAGCTCGGCGTCTGTCTTAGATTCCGCCCTCGCTCCTATAGCTTTTTCTTCGGCCATGGCATATCCATTATAGGTTATACGTTCGACGAGGGCACCCTCTTTCTTTACTACGCTTGGACGGCTCTATAGGGGCCTTGCCTGCCGGCGGCACGTTGCAGAGGCCGTAAAATTTGCTAATATGATCGCTATTCCTCGGTAGCTCAGCTGGTAGAGCAATCCGCTGTTAACGGATGGGTCCCTGGTTCGAGTCCAGGCCGAGGAGCATTCGTAAAACAAAGAGGCACTTTCGTGCCTCTTTGTTTTATTTCGGTGGAACACC
>DASTXF010000026.1:0-2193 GCA_035765615.1 Minisyncoccota bacterium
GATCTCTTCCTCTGAATGCAGGCTTCCAAGTCTGCATGAGCGTCGATGAAGGCCTCCTCTCGGGAGGCCTTTTTCGCGTAACTTTTTCAAGGCGGGTCGCGTATTACTTTCGAGCCACCAATTACAAGGTAATTAAAAGAATCTATGCTCGTAACAATAGCAACGCTTCTGCTTATCCTCTGGGTCCTTGGTCTCGTGACCTCGTATACCCTCGGAGGCTTTATTCATATCCTTCTCGTCGTTGCGATCATCATGTTCCTCATACGGATCATTCAGGGAAGGAATCCAGTCGCATAAAGAAAAGCGGCCCTCGGAAGAGGGCCGCTCGTTTTTGTGATCCGTCACGCGGCACGGGCGAGCGCGCGGTTGCGCTCGCTCTTGTCGTTCGTGATGTCGCGGATCACCGTAATGAAGGGCGGGATGGTTGTTTTATCATTCCGTTTCGTCTTCTCCCGCTCAAGGCGGAACTTTCCTGCGTGCCGACCCTTGAAGATGTCGGCCTCGAAGTACTGGTTCTTCCAGACGAAGTAGTGCCGGCGTTTCTTGATCGGCTGGCTCTGCGGGTCGGCGCGTTTCAGGAGTTCGAGCATCTTTTTCTTGGAGACAAGATACTCGATCTCGTTGTCGGCGCCGCTCCGGTTCGGCCATTTCTTCGTGTAGTAGTAGGTGCTCTCGCCGAGCCAGGTCCGGACACGAACCCGTTCCTCGGTTTTTGGTCCCGAAGAAACGAGATATTGCTGCTCGATATCCACGGCCTCGTAGGGGACGGGGAATTTCGCAGGTTTGAACGGAGCCACCTCATAGCGCTTCTCGTCTTCGATCGGCACGGGGTAGCCGAGGATTCGGAACACCTCGCGGACCGCCTTTCTCTCTTTGGCTTTAAAGGAGATTTTCGTTCCGTCAGGATTCCGATTGGCGACGATACAGAGGTGCTGATGGCCGAGCCACGCCTGCTTCGTCTTCAGGTCGCGTTCGCGCGCCAATTCCGGGGTTTCCGTACGGGCCGAGTTGTTCTCGCACGTGTAGAATTCCAGGGCGCCGTCGGCCGCAGTCACAAGGTGGATGACGCCCGCATAGTGCGAGCGCACTCCTTCGACGGTGAGTCCGAATTCGGCGAGAATCGCTGCGAAATCGCTCAGCCGGTTTTCACCGGGCAGGTACGCGGCGCCCGAGAGAAGCCCGCGGTCGGTTATGATGACGCACTGTTTGCCGTGCTTCTTCATGAGCCGTTTGGCTTTGCGCGCCGCGGCCGCTTCGTTCTTGAGCTGCCGTTTTATGACGAGTCTCTGGAATTCGACGAAACCGATTACGGAGGGCTTGATGCCTTCGTTGATGAGTTCCGTCGCAGCTTCCGGGACAACGACACAAAGCATGCCGATGCGCTCGAGAGCTTTGGTGATCTTGGCGAGGGCGGTTGTTTTGCCGCCGCAAGGACCACCGTCAATGGCGATCCAGATGAGGGAGAGCAGTTTGTTGAGCATGGGGAAGGATAGGTTTGATTTCAAAGGGTCTGGTTTAATTATAGCACGTATTTAAGCACTTTGTCAAATTAAAAACGGCCTTGTGTAGCCGTTTTACTTTCGAATGGCCCGTATGAAGTCCTCGAGCCTCATGCTTGCTCCGGAGGCGTTTCGATGACCTCCGCCGCCGAGCGCCTTCGCAAGATCGAGCGCCGAAGGAACATGTTTGTCGAGACAGCGGAAGCTGATGGTAATCGTCGGACCCTTGATCGTAAAAAGGCCGACTGTTTTGTCTCGAAGTTTCGAAAGCGAGTTGCCGGCATCGGACTTGTTGTGAGTAATGTTATAAAACGGCACGACGCGGTCTCCGACGGCAATGTTTATCGGTTCGACTTCTCGAAGATCTTGATCGAGCGTAATGCCGATATAGCGGCTGATGAGCGACCCGTTCCCAAGGACGGAATCTGTCGGTTTATCAAAAAGGGCGAGCATTTCCTCTGGCTTGTTTTCGAGCATAAAAAGGAAATTGTTGGCGTCTTTGCTCTTTTGCCCGTAGGTCCATTTCCACAAATCTGCATCTTCTACATATTTCACGAGCTCAGGCATCGGCTCCTCAGGGAAAAAGTATGACCAGGAAAGGGAAGCGCCCGATTTTGAGTTGTCGAATACGAAGGTGAAATTTTTGTTGGCGGCAGCGAGAGCCTTGTATTCCTCCTCGATGCCGGCGTGATGA
>DASTXF010000027.1:0-5537 GCA_035765615.1 Minisyncoccota bacterium
GTCGCGCTCGGTCATATTAGTCATAAGACCCTTCCTCTGCGAGAGCTTCCTGATCACCTCTCCGGAAACATCATTCCGGACGTCGGCGGTCACTTCCTCGAACGGCTCGCATTTTACGCCGTCGATTTCCTTAATGATGACTTGAGGCTGGGAAACCTGGAGCTCGAAGCCTTCGCGGCGCATTGTTTCGAGGAGGATGGAAACGTGGAGTTCGCCGCGGCCGTAAACCTTGAAGGTGTCGACGCCGGGAATGCTCTCGCCGGGGGCCGGGGAGAAGTCGATTCGGAGGCCGACGTTCACTTCGAGTTCCTTTTCGAGGCGCTCGCGGATCTGGCGGGTGGTGACGAATTTGCCTTCGCGGCCGGCGAACGGCGAGTTATTAACGAGGAAGTTGAGAGCAATGGTTGGCTCGTCGACGGCGATGGCAGGAAGGGGGGCCTGGTCGGCCGATTCGCAGATCGTCTCGCCGATGAAGATGTCAGCAAGGCCGGCGAGCATGACGATGTCGCCCGCGCCCGCTTCCGGCGATTCGACGCGGTCGAGGCCTTCGAAGGTATAGAGTTTCGTCACCTTGCCCTGGCGGGTTTCGCCGGTAGGCTTTCGTACGAAGACGTTTTGTCCGACGCGCACCTTGCCTTCATAAATACGGCCCACGGCGAGGCGGCCCGTATACGAATCGTACGCGAGGTTGAAAGGCTGCATGCGGAGAGGTGCGGCGGTATCCGACGGCGCAGGAGGAACGAGCTCGAGAACAGCGTCGAGAAGGGGAGAAAGGTCTTTTGACTCATCGGTCAGGTTTTTCTTGGCGATGCCCTGGCGGCCGATGGCGTAAATCGTATGGAAGTCGAGCTGTTGGTCAGTCGCACCGAGCTCGATAAAGAGCTCGAGGATTTCGTCGAGGCATTCTTTCGGACGGGCCGCCGGCTTGTCGATCTTGTTGATGACCACGATCGGCTTCATCCCAAGTTCAAGGGACTTTTTGAGTACGAAACGGGTCTGGGGCATCGGTCCTTCCTGGGCGTCGACGAGGAGGAGCACAGTGTCGATCGAGCGGAGGACGCGTTCAACTTCGGAGCCGAAGTCGGCGTGCCCCGGGGTGTCTACGATGTTGATCTTGGTGCCTTTGTAGTGGATTGAGGCGTTTTTGGCGTAAATGGTGATGCCGCGTTCCTGTTCGAGGGCGTTCGTATCCATAGAAAAGCCTTCTTTGGCTACTCCGGCCTGCTTCATGATGCCGTCCATGAGCGTCGTTTTGCCGTGGTCGACGTGGGCTATGATGGCTATGTTTCTGATCTCCATGGAAGAAATAGGGCTAAAAATAAAATGAGCCCGCGGCTCGATGGATCCCTATTTAAACAAAGAATAAGGATGAAGTCAAAGGAAAAGGCGCCAATTGCTTGGCGCCTTTGAAATCAGCCCGCAGGCTCGAGGGTGGCGAAGCCGGGCGAAATCGGGCTCGGCTCGCTTGCGCGGTGCGCGTGGGGCCGGCCGGGCATGAGCCCCAGGCCGATCTTGATCCGCCGGTAGGTCTCTTCGGGGACAATGTGCGAATTGTCGATCTCGAAAAAAACCGTCCGTTGGCGGAGGATCGGTCGGATTTTGGCCGTAATCTGGTCAAAATCGTTCATCCGACTGAGAAGTCTCGCGGGATCTTCATCCTCGCGACCGCCCCGGTCCTTCCGTGCGAGGCAGACTTCTTTCGGAGTCGAGAACCACACGGTGTGATTCACGAAACCGTTGCCCTTGAGGAAGGGCAGGATGGCCCGCGCCTGGTATTCGTCGCGCGGAGCACCGTCGAGGACCAGGAACTGGTCGTTTCGGTGCTCGTGGACCCAGGCCCGCAGAATCGGCATGATGATGTCGTTCACCACAAGGCCGGGCTTCTCGGCGAGGGGCTTGAGGCTCTCCAGGGTCAGGCTGGTGCCCGACGCCGAGAGAAGCTTCTCGATGAACTTCTCGTCCGCCCGCGGCTCGGGTGTGCTGTCGCCCTTGAGCCGTTTCTTGAGACCGCGAAGGGTCGCTCCCATGTCGAGATATGCGCCTCCGTGATCGCGCGCAAGGACGAAGAGATTCGTCGCTTTTCCGCACTTCGGACGTCCGACGCCCAGGATCGCCTTTTTATTACTTTTCAATCAGTATCCTCCGTATTGGTTGGTTTGGGGTTGATGTAAGAGTGAATGTACAGAACCAGTGAAAAAAGATATCGCGAATGGGAAGGCGAGTCAAACCCAGTTATTCAGGTCGTCGGAGGAGGAGAAGGAATTCAAGATTGCCCTTTTCGCCAGGGAGGGGAGAATCGGCGCGATCGATGATTTCGAACCCGGCAGTGAGAGCGGCGCGGCGGACGCTCTCGAAAGCAGCGGCGCGTTCGGTTGGATCGACGACAATGCCTTTTCTCTTGTCGGCAATCTCTTTGCCGACTTCGAACTGAGGCTTTACGAGTGCGACGACCTGCGCACCCGGCTTCACGAGATCAAACGCTTTTGGAAGGATAAGTGCAAGAGAAATAAACGACACGTCAATGACGGCGACATCCGCAGGAGAGGCGAGGGAGAATTCTCTGATGTCAGTACCTTCGTGCGACTCTACACGAGAGTCAGCTGCAATTGAAGGGTCGAGCTGATTCGTTCCCGTGTCGACCGCAATTACTTTCGAGGCCCCGTTTTTCAAGAGGCAGTCGGTGAATCCTCCGGTCGAGGAGCCGATATCGAGCGCTGTCATTCCCGCGACGGATATCTTCCAGCGGGAAAGGGCAGAGGCAAGCTTTTCTCCCGCCCGGCTTACATATGAGATGCCGTCAGCAAGGGAGATGACATCGGACTTGAGAACTTCCACGCTCGCTTTCTTGGCAACGATGCCATTCACGGACACTTTCCCACGCTTGATGAGGTCGGTTGCGGCCGATCGGGAACGGGCAAAACCCCTTCGGTGCATCTCGACATCGAGGCGGTTTCCGTGTTCTGCTTTTTCCGGGATTTCCATAAAGACCACTCTACCTGAAATGGCTTCAAAGCGACAGTACCCTTTACATGTTTGTTTTTTATATTCATTTTCACAAGGGCGGTTTAACGCCGAGTTTCTTTGGTATTCTTTTTTAAACATTAATAAACCTTAATAGATATTTAACGTAAGTAAGCCATTGATTAAAACCAGTGGTTTTGGCATGGGTTGTGGCACAGGTAGTCGAAGTCGACGGATTCCTTAAACCAGCCACCCTCGGCAAATTTCGAAATCTAAGGTTCTCTCGGAGGTCGTTAAAAACGAAAATTGAAGAATGAGCTTTTCCACAAGGTCAGTAAGAGGATCGAAATTTATAATTGTATTCAAATGAGCAACGACCTCTTTCTTGAAGGCAAAAAGTACATCTCGTCTAGACGAGCTGCGGCCGATTTTGGCTACACTCAAGACTATGTAGGCCAGCTCATCCGAGAGAAGAAGATCGATGCAAAAATGATCGGCCGCGGATGGTTTGTTTCAGAGGATTCCATTAAGGAATATCAGCAATCTTTCGGAAGCGTACCTAAGGAAAAAAGTCTCTTTACAGCACCAAAAACAGAAGCCTCGGCATCACGAGAAATTAACGTCAAAGAGCAGATTGTTTCCCAGACACCGAAAACCGAGCCGAAAAAGCCGGAACTTCTCAAATACGAGAACGACGAGAGGTCGCTTCTTCCTGAACTAAAGAAAGAGGTTCCGCAGCCTGTCATCCCTCAGAGGATGGTTCCGAGCGTTCGGCTTCCGGAAATTCCGTCGTTCTCAATTCCAAGCGATTTCGGCAGGAAAGCTGTGGCTGCAATCATGTCGATTGCCATAGTGTCCGGTGGTTATTGGCTCGCAAAGCCAGGCAACGGATCATCGGTTCTTGCGATGATGGAAGATGCTGGCGCTCGTGCTCGCATTGCAACACTCGAGACATTCGATCAGCTTGCTGAGGCTGCGAGGGGGGCGCTTGACTCATATGTCGCGTCGATTGAAAAAACGGGAAATGGAATTTCTTCAGTTCGAACGGCCTTCGCATCGGGCGGAAGTTCGTCTCTCGCATCGGTTGCAGCGGCAAATGTAGATGGGGCGCTCCAGAGTATCGCTCGCTCAATATACGGCACACTTCATCCTCTCGTTGCTTTTCTCTTTGGAGAAAACGGAAACAGCACTGTCTCGGAAGGATCGTCGCTTGCCGCTGCGGCAGGAGATTCGCTTCAAGGAAGCAATACGGTGGCAGTTGCCACAACAACTTCGCCGAAGGTTGCTTCGGCGACCCCAACTCTCGATCACGGAAATCCTTCTTCGAGCGTTTCTCAGGTTTACAACAATTACAACGTCGGCATGGATGAGGCGGCCGTCGACGCAAGAATCCAGCTCGCAATCAATGCGCTTGGATACCGCACATTTGTTGCGAATACGAACGCTCGAAATTCCGTCGATTACCACAGCAGCTCGGACATTATTAACCCGAAGATCGTAAATGGAACCGTAAGCGGCGCGGCAATCAGCGATTCTTCGATCGCAGCGACGAGCCTTACAGTTTCAGGAAACTCGAATTTCTCGACGGGTTCTTTCGGACACCTAGTTGCGGACGTTGCCTCCTTGAATACGGTTTCGATTTCCGATCTCAACATCGGCAACTCTACGTCGTCGAATCTGTACGGCGGATCGGCAATACTCGGATCTCTTACTTCGTATGCTGCGCCGATCGCTCCGTACTTCACTGCCACTTCCTCAATCGCATCCTCGTTCCCATATGCTTCCACGACCGCACTCACTGTCGCCGGAACTGCGTATGCAACGCAGCTCGGAATCGGAACAACTTCGCCATCCGCAACGATCGATATTCTCCAGCAAACGAATGGTCTTCCGGTTATAAGCGCGTATCGTGCGACCGATCTAGCTCCGTCGGGAGACTTCATCACCTTCATGACCAAATCGGGCACACCGCTCTTCCGAGTCGACAATTCCGGCAATCTTCAGGCGGGCGGCATCATCAATACGGGCAGCCAAACCATTACGTCGACATCGACGCCGCAGTTCCGTGTCCAGTACAACGGGTCGAATGAGATAACAACGACCGTCTCATCCGCCGGCGCGGCGTCGATCGGCGTTTCCGGAACATCTCCATCGCTCTTCTTTTCGCCGGGCGCGAACCAGGTAGCATCGTTTGGATTCACGAATGCATCGGGCACGACGGTGCTTGGCGTAGATACTTTGAATGGACGCGTCGGGGTTGGTACGACGACGCCATCTCAGGCTCTTTCTGTTCAAGGCAGCGGCCTTTTCTCGGGCGATCTTTCCTTGGCGAACGCGGTTGCAACGGGAACCGTGACAGCTTCCAACCTTATCGGCACGAATGCGGGTGCCACGTCGACGCTTGCCGGAGGCCTGAATGTCGCGGGCACGGGCGGACTCTCGGTGCTTCAAAATGGTCAGACGGTTATTGGCACGACATCGCCACTCACGGCTGGTATACCTCTTTCAGTTGCGGGTAATCTCTATACATTTGGCGCAGGCGATACGCGCATTGTGAGCTATGCGGATGCTAATGC
>DASTXF010000028.1:0-4240 GCA_035765615.1 Minisyncoccota bacterium
GTATCGTATATTTCCTCGATAATGATACCTTGTCTCTTTCTTTCGGTGATAAAAGAGAGCTTCTTGGTTCTGGTTTCGCCCCGTATTGCCGGGATGCGGTCGCTCGGCAAGAGCTCCCATGCGTCGGGTTTGTGCGGGAGGGAAACCGCCATCTTGTTGAATTCGAAGAGGAACCAGCCTCCTCGTACAAGAAACGTCTTTATCGTGCCGCGATAATCTATCCCGAGCTGGGCGAACTGAAGTTCTTTGCCGACGATTGTCAGGCTCCACTCCATGAACTTGCTCCAGTCGATCTCGCGACGGTGTTGTTCTGATTCCATAATGTGCTTTTTCAGCATTCTTATACCGCGGGAAACGAGATGTCAATCTAGATACTCGGCTCAAAATGGCCTATACTCTGGGTACATATTCTCAATAACCATGGTCATAACCTATCTCGGCGGCGCATTTGTAAAAGTTCAGTTCGGCGATATTACCCTCGCCGTTAATCCGGTTTCCAAAGATTCCAAAAAGTTCAAGCCGTCTCGTTTCGGCGCTGACATTGCGCTTTCGTCTCTTAATCATGCCGATTTCTGCGGTCTTGATCAGGTCTCGTTTGGCGAAAAGCAAGCATTCTCGATCACTGGTCCGGGCGAATACGAAATTAAGGACGTTTTCATTAAAGGCTTCAAGTCCGAATCGAAGTATGGGGGAGAGGATCGCTTGAACACCATATATACGGTGCACCTTGAGAACATGAACCTCTGTTTCCTGGGTGCGCACGGCAGCAAGGATATTCCTGATGAAGCAGCGGAAGCGCTCGACGATATTGATATTCTTTTCGTCCCTGTGGGCGCTGACGGCGTGCTTTCTCCGGCCGATGCATACAAGCTTGCGGTGAAGATCGAACCAAAGCTCATCGTTCCTCTTTATTTTGGAAACGCTGCGTCGCTCAAAGTCTTCCTCAAGGAAGCAGGTGAAGAAGCCCAGAAACCGCAGGACAAGCTCACGCTCAAGAAGAAAGATCTTGAAGGCAAGGAGGCAGACGTCGTCATGCTCGAAGCAGCGGCATAAAACATGCTCGATTATCTTGAAAAACTCAGAAAGAAGCCCGAGCCGGAGCGGCGTAAAGCCGCATTTCTGATTGCTCTCTCTGTCACGCTTGCTGTGGCTCTCATTTGGGGAATCGGACTCATGTTTCGCATTCAATCGACCAACTTCACTTTCGTTGATAATTCGCCGGAGAAAAGCATGCCGAGCTTCAAACAGACAATGTCGAACTTCATCGACCAGGTTTCAACTATTTTCTCGAATGCGGACCAGAATACTGACCAGGCGACGACGACCAATGCGGCACCCGCAGTCACCGTGTCCGGCATCTCCACCACTTCGGACGCAATGCCGAATCAATAGGCAAGAAAAAAGCCCGCGACCGAAGTCGCGGGCTTTGTTTTTTGACGGGTATTCCGTCAGGCGAGTGATGCTTGCGCTTGCTTCGCCTCCTCCTTGGCCTTTGATTTCTTTCTGTCGATATCCCAAATTCGGTCTTCAAGGTAGAACATGTAGAGCACCCCATAGACCGCCGAGGAGATGACTGCGGCCACTGCCGCGAGCGCCAGGCTCGTGGAGATGTTCTTGACGACGCCCACGTCCGTCCCGTCGACGCGCACCCAGCCCTTGCCGAGGTACGTTGGGTCGCCGGAAATGCCGTAGTTCATCGCGGTCGTAAAGTACACGTCGTTCAGGAAGGCGCCATAGACTGCGCCATGACTCGTGAGAAGAACGTCGACTTTGTCGCCGCCGAAGGCCTTTTGGAAGGAATCCGGCATGAGGTGGCTCACCGAGAGGTGCCTTGTCCAGATGTCGTCGAACTTCTTACCGTCGACGATCGTCATTTTCGCCGGCGCCCAGATCTTCACCGTCGTCGAGGACGAGGTGTTCTGGATCAGGTTGTCGTCGAAGTTAATAACGAAGGCCATGAGCGAACAGAAGATCACGACCGTGAAGAAGGCTTTCCACGAAGCGTCGCGGAGCCAGTTATTGCTTTTCGAATTCATAGAACAGGGAATGATTCAGAGTTGAGGTTGAGGGGAGTTTATGTGTATTTTACTACATTTATCATATATAGTCAAGTGTAAGCAAACCCTTGAAAATGCTATGATTTGAGCACCAAAAGGCTCTTACAAGAGCATTATTTTTGTCCCGTTTTTATTCCACTATGAGTCCAAAGAACCAAGCCGCAGCGACCCCGGATCCGAAGCTTCCGCTTTCCGAAAAAGGCATTGTCTCTCGTTCGATCACGACGGAAATGCGCGAGTCGTATCTCGACTACGCGATGTCTGTCATCACGTCGCGTGCCCTCCCGGACGTTCGTGATGGACTGAAACCGGTGCACCGCCGCATCCTTTTCGCCATGAACGAGATCGGCCTTACCGCCTCCGCAAAGACCAAAAAGTCTGCGACGATCGTGGGTGACGTGCTTGGTAAATACCACCCGCACGGCGACGCTTCTGTTTATGACGCTATGGTCAAAATGGCTCAGGACTTCTCGATGCGTTATCCGCTCGTAATCGGCCAGGGAAACTTCGGCTCGATTGACGGCGATGGTGCGGCAGCATACCGATATACCGAGGCTAAAATGTCGCGCCTTGCCGGCGAGCTCCTCCGGGACCTTGAAAAAGAGACCGTCGACTTCAGGCCGAACTACGACAACACCAAAAAGGAGCCGTCGGTGCTCCCGACGGCCGTGCCAAACCTGCTCTTGAACGGAACGCTCGGTATTGCCGTCGGTATGGCGACGAACGTGCCTCCTCACAACCTCACTGAGGTACTCGACGCGACTGTTCACCTCATCGAAAACAAAGACGCCACGACCGAAGACCTGCTCAAATACATCAAAGGTCCTGATTTTCCGACGGGCGGCAATATTTACGGCGAGAAAGACATTCAGCATGCCTATTCGACGGGCAAGGGCGGCATCGTGACCCGCGGCGATGCAGAAATCGTCGAGAACAAAGCCGGCCAGTACCAGATCGTCATTACGTCGATTCCGTACCGCGTTGTTAAGGCTGACCTCATCATGGCGATTGCCGACCTCGTCCGTGACAAGAAAATCGAAGGCATCAAGGGCCTCCGCGACGAATCGGCCAAAGACATCCGCATTGTCATCGACCTTAAGCAAGGCGCCCAGCCTCAGAAGGTCTTGAACTTCCTTTACAAGCACACCCAGCTTGAGGACACGTTCCATTTGAACATTGTGGCGCTCGTCGACGGCCGCCCGGAGACGCTCTCACTCAAATCCATTCTCGAAAGCTTCGTCGAACACCGCGTCGAAGTCGTGAAGCGCCGCACGGCATACGATCTTCGCATCGCCGAGGCCCGCGAACATATCTTGCTTGGTCTCAAAAAAGCTCTCGATCATATCGACGAGATCATCAAGCTCATCAAGAAGTCCTCGTCGGTTGAAGACGCCAAGGCAGCTTTGATGAAGACGTTCAAATTCTCCGACCTTCAGGCCCAGGCTATTCTCGACATGAGGCTCCAGAAGCTCGCCGGCCTCGAACGAAAGAAGATTGAGGACGAATTGAACGCTGTCCAGGCGCTCATCAAAGAGCTCAAGGAACTTCTCGCGAGCCCGAAGAAAATCCTCGCCGTCATCAAGAAAGAACTTACCGACATTAAGGAGAAATACGGCGACGAGCGACGCACCAAAGTCGTGAAGCACGGCGCAAAAGTACTGAACGACGAAGACCTCATTCCTGACGTGGAGAACGTACTCGTCCTTACCCAAGGCGGATACGTGAAGCGCACTGTTCCTGATGAATACAGGAAACAGAAGCGCGGCGGCGTTGGCGTTATCGACCTTGATACGAAAGAGGAGGATTTCGTGACGAATCTCGTCACGACGAATACCCATGCCGATATTCTCTTCTTTACCGACAAGGGTAAGGCGTATCAGATTAAGATGTACGAACTCCCTGAAGGCCGCCGTGCCACGAAGGGCAAGGCGCTCGTGAACTTCCTTGCTCTCGGCGATTCAGAGAAGGTGACTTCTATCCTGCCGATGCCGAAAGAATCAAAGCAGTCCGGCCTTTCTCTTATGATGGTCACAAGACTCGGCACCGCGAAAAAGGTGAAGGCTGACAGCTTCCACGACGTGCGCCGAAGCGGCCTTATTGCGATCACTCTTGAACCTGGCGACTCGCTTATGTCTGTGTCCTTCGTTTCGAAGGGCGACGATATGTCGATTGTCACCGCTGAG